>DAOUXE010000138.1 GCA_030666765.1 Methanosarcinales archaeon | reverse complement strand
GCTTCCTAAGCAGTCGCGACTTCGAATAGTCCTCGACTATTGTAACCGAGTATTTGTGAACTCCCGGCGGCACCGGCTTCAGCATACCGTCGTCTGCAGGCGACTCCCACAGAGGTTTGAAGAGCACACTCAGCGATCCGGTTGGATCTACTGTGTACTGTGCGATATGCATAGCATCTGAGATATCGACATTGCCATCGTCGGTCGTGTCCGCAGACTTCAACTGATCAGAATCGAGTGTTATCATACCTACCGTGTGCTGTGCGATCAGCATGGCATCACCGATAGTGGTGCATTCGTCACCACTGGCATCGCCTTCCATTAATGCGGACGTTTCTCCTGCGAACGCACCAAGCACCGCAAGTGCTACGCAAAATCCATACGTAATACGTTTTATTCTGTTGTTCAATCCAAACACCTCCGGCAAAAGTACGATCATGACCAGAACCTTCCGAAACACTTCGGCGTGAATCTATCATGCTGGGGGCTACTTCATGCCGTTCATGGCTAAATGGAAACCATGCCATAAAAACATTGCTGATAGGTCGGTTAGTTGACTAATATGATGCGATCCACGCCACTCTTCTCGTCAAAGGGCGGTACGCGGGACTTTCACCTCACACCACTCAAGTATTGAAAAGAAACGATGAACGGCTGATGAACGGCTCGCGTATCTGATCCGCCGTAGCTGACGCTGCCTGCGCTAATCATATCAGGCGTTGGCATCAACACGCCGACAATCGTCGGGATCAGGCAGAGGTACGGGCGTGACCGGGGCGCAAGCAAGGATGCGCCGTCGATCTGGGTGCGGTTGTCGGCGCACGGGCGAGCCAGGGGGCTCGGAGGGGGTGGGGCAATTTTTGAGTCGCCTGATCTGGATATTGGAGTGTGAGGTGGCTAATACGGCTTTTCGGCAGGTTCGACTACAGGTCCTACAAATCTCCAAAAGCGATATCAGACTTGTTGCGATATAAAACGCAACCTTCTACGGGGCATACTCTCACATATCGCTCCTTTTTGTAGATCTCAGTTCTTATGACTTTTCCAAATTATTTCACCTCACAACTTTCTAAATTTCCTATTCTTCCACCACCGGGCTTTCGTCCCCGGTCCCCCATTTTAACTCCCGTTTCATGCCTATTCTGCGCTTCATTTTGAAATTCTTCCTCGAAACTCTTCGTGAGTTCGTTAAATTCGGATGCAGAGACGCCGGTCCTGGCTTTTATCAGCCTATCATTGCCTAACGCTAGATCAATGTTTAGCGTATTTCATAAGATATATTTCATTTAATTTAAAACTTTTTGATGGGGGTGAACGTTAATTAGCAACAAGTCTACTGCATTTCACTGAAAAGTTCGATTGTGCCATATCCACATGCTGATTGTCGGTTATCCACATGATTGCCCGGCAGCATTCCACGATATTGATACGGGACTGGAAAGCCAGCCAAACATAATCCTTAAGTAAGATGTGCTCCCTGCTTGGAGCATGGAGGTCTACGATCTAATTATCGTTGGAGGCGGACCCGCAGGCATCACCGCAGGTATATATGCACAGAGGGCACGTCTCAAGGTTGTGTTGTTGGAAAAACTTGGCGTGGGTGGACAGATTGTTCTTTCCGATGATGTTGAGAATTATCCAGGTTTTCGAAGCATCAGCGGGTTTGAATTGATGCAGAAATTCGAAGAACAGGCGAGAGCATTCGATCTCACGATCGTAGATTGCGAAGTAACCGAAATAAGAAACGAAGACGGGTATCAACTGGTACAAACTCACGATTACGACTACAAAACAAAGACGGTCATCATCGCATCTGGTGCCAGGTCCAGACGTCTTGGCGTAACTGGCGAGGAGGAGTTCATCGGAAAGGGCGTATCCTTCTGTGCGACATGCGACGGGTTCTTTTTCAGAGGCAAGGATGTGCTGGTCGTGGGAGGTGGAGATTCTGCGATAACAGAGGCTCTGTATCTGGCAAAGATCGTAAACAAGGTTTATATTGTACACAGGCGGTCAGAACTCCGTGCGACAAAGATCTTGCAAGAACGAGCACTCGAGAATCCGAAGATAGAGGTCATCTGGGACTCGGTTGTGGAGGAGATCACCGGGTCTAATACCGTTGAAGGAGTGACGCTCAGAAATGTCGTGACCGATGAGCTTGTCGAGATTGCGGTGAGCGGCGTCTTCATGTATGTCGGACTTCTGCCGAACACCGAATTTACGGACGTTGAGAAGGACGATTCCGGATTTATCATAACTGACATGAACCTCGCAACCTCAGTAGCTGGCGTCTTCGCAGCAGGCGATTGCAGGACAACGGCGCTCAGGCAGGTTGCAACAGCGGTCGGTGATGGTGCGCTGGCAGTGACGTCGGTGGAGCGATATCTGAACTCGTAAACTCCATCCGGCGTAAAATGACAGAATGTGGATGTGGAAACTGCGGATTTGTTTTAGAAAGTGAAGAAATATCACCAGAATATTCGGTGTGCAAGTACGTACGAATAATTCGAAAAGATGTATATGTTTAGCTAACCACAAGATTACACAGATTTCCACGAGATCTCTGTGTTAATCTTGTGTACTCTCGTGGTTTTTCACCTCAGCTAAACACATACGAAAAGGTTAGAGAGGCACAAATATGAAGATAGGTCTTATCGGAACTGGTAAAATCGGAGAAGCACTGATCAGAGGCGTTCTTGCTGCGAATCTCACCGGCAGCGATCGGATATTCACAAGCGATCTGGATACAGGGAGGCTGGATGCGCTGCATTCCGAACTCGGGGTTACGACATCCACGGATAACGCCGATACCGTGAAGGACGCGAATACGATCATTCTCGCTGTGAAACCGCAGATCGTGAGCGTTGTGCTGGAATCTGTAAAATCGCAGATCAGAGACGAGCATCTGATAATCTCGGTTGCGGCAGGAACCCCCATCAAAACAATCGAAGAGAACTTGCCTGATGGTTCGCACCTGATCCGGGTGATGCCGAATATCGCATGCACGGTCAGACAGGCAATATCTGCGATCTGCGCAGGCACGCATGCGACAGAATCGGATATCAAGACAGCGCGCACGATCTTCGGATCAGTAGGGCGGACGGTTGTCGTGCCGGAGCAGATGATGGACGCTGTCACTGGCTTGAGCGGAAGCGGTCCTGCGTTTGTGTTCCAGGCAATAGAGGCATTAGCTGATGGCGGGGTGCACGAGGGACTCCCGAGGGATATTGCGCTCGAGCTTGCCGCGCAGACCGTGCTCGGTGCGGCTGCCATGGTTCTCGAGACCGGAGAGCATCCGGGCGCGCTCAAGGACATGGTCACATCGCCGGCAGGAACCACCATACAAGGGATCCGGGCGCTCGAGGAGAATGGAATGCGTGCCGCGATGATGGCTGCTGTAATTGCCGCAACCCGGCGGTCAAGAGAACTCGGAGAGTAGACGGAAAATCTGACACTTTCTATTATTTTCCCAGGACGCGAAAAATTGCAGTATCAATTCGCAACTTCAGCATTCGTGAAATTCGTACAAACGTGCAATTCGTGTTAAAATCACGAATGAACAAATGTCACGAACCTAATTACATAAAAATTTGCTTGCAATTCTTTTTGCCCCTATCCAACCGGAAGAAATGAAAAAATAAAAAAGATTGAAAAATAAAAAAGAGAATAGCCAGGGTTTTAACCTTCTATCCGATCAGGTCCCAGCCGGGCCACCCCGCAATAAATTGCGGGGCATCCGCGGGCTTAAGGTCGGGCAGTGGGATGAGCGCGGACGGATGTGGGGTGGGTGGGCGTGTGTCTGTAAATGGGGGACGCACACCCCGGGGGGTGCAAGCGTTGCATTCACCGAAGACGGAGTATATTCTGCTCAATCGTATTCAAACTCTGCGAAACCGCATAAGCCTTCACCATACAACGTTACGGCTCCATTATACCATAGTCGGCTCCATCTTCAGATCTTTTTATACCATCATTACCCGATGAACGTTCGATCCCAGCCTTTCCTTCGCATCGATTATCATAGCGTCGTTGCGTAGGATACGCAAAATCTATATCCGTACATCTGGCAAATTCCTGCAAAATATCCCCCCAAATGACCCCTTCGCTATCGCGACGGTGACGGAGTTCACAGAGATAACGTATTGTCAGTAGAACACCGCTATCCTCCACACGCGTATAAACGGTGGGCGTAAGATGGGTATAAAATATCATGAACTTCTTACTTGTTTCCTTTATTTTTCTCTCTGCTGATTTGCTCAGATGTTCTGAGTCTTTGTTTGCTATATCCCTCAGGATGCCCTTTGCCTTTTTCCAGTCGCTCTCAAAGGTTACAAGGACAGCAACCTCGTTCCAGATGTAATGAAACCCTTTGCTATAATTTGCCAGCGTTTCGGTGAATATCCTTCCATTGGGGATGTGGATAATCCTGCCTGTACTCTGATCCGCATCCACCCAGTTGCCAATCTCCATTAAGGTGAACTGAAACATACGTATATCGATAACATCGCCGGTGTTGTCACCGATCTCGATACGATCTCCCGGAGTAAATGGTTTCTGCATAACGATAAAGATCCAGCCGGCAACATTTGTTACCGGGTCCTTCAGGGCGATAGCCAGACCTGCTGATAACAAACCAAGGAAGGTGGGCAATGATTCAAAACCTTTGACCCACACATGACCCACCAGAATCATGCCGAGAGCGATCGTTATGTATGTCAGGGTTTTTCGCCAGATATAGCGGGTTCGCACGTCTTCGGTTTGCCGCCACACTATTCTCATGATCAGCCTGCAGAGAAGCCACAGAATCAGAATGATAACCACTGATGCCAGCAGTTTTGCCTGTAATTCAGGGCTCAAACTATGGTGATGAAAGGATGTGTATACCCCGTACTGAATTGGTCCCATTTTTGTTTCATTTTAGTACTGGAGCGAAAG
>DAOUXE010000042.1 GCA_030666765.1 Methanosarcinales archaeon | reverse complement strand
GCATTATCCATCTCCTGCCCATAGATGGTAATGCCCTGATGTGTTTCATCAGCAGCTTTTAGCAGCAATGAACCGTTGCCACAGGTCGGGTCGTAAATGGTCTGGTCCTGGCGTTTCGCCTGACTGATACTAATAACCTTTGCTATCACCCGTGACACTTCAGCAGGGGTGTAAAACTGCCCCTTGCTTTTACCCGATTCGGTCGCAAAATGACGCATCAGGTATTCGTAGGCATCGCCTAAAATATCGTCGCCGTCTGCTTTGTTCTTGCTAAAATCAAGGCTTTCTCCCTGGAAAATGCCTACGAGATTCGAGAGCCTGTCGACCATATCCTTTCCTCTGCCAAGCTTGTCCGGATTGTCGAAATCAGCCACATCGATTACACCTTTCAACTCGTTGGCTTCTGCCAGCGCTGCTATGATTTTATTGATGCCTTCGCCAATGTCTTTTTTGCCTTTCAGGGCAACCATATCCTGAAAGCTACCACCTTTTGGAATTACAATTGAGGCATACTTTTCTCTAGCGTATTTGTCTGATACATATTTAACAAACAACATGACCAGAACATAGTCTTTGTATTGCGAGGCATCCATTCCACCCCTTAACTCGTCACAGCTTTTCCAAAGAGAGCTGTACAATTCACTTTTCTTAATTGCCATCTTAATTCCTTTCCAATGCAACATATTGAATCGCACTTAAAAATTATCGCTTCTACCTTATTAAATTATACCTGCGCACCCCAATTAAGAACAAGATTCAATCAAACGGTAGAAAATCAAAAGTTGTGAGCATCCGCTCATATACCCTCAACTTTGCGAAACTCCGGGACTTGGTGACAACATCCGGCGAGATATCACCCCTTCCCTCAAGCAAGCCCGTACTCGCTCAGCCGCTCCCTCGCAATCTCGCGCTCTTCCTGGTGTCCACGCAATAATTCAGCCATCAGTTATGTTGTGGCATATCGTCCACCACTTCTTTGGATGGCTGCTCAGAACTTCGATATCTTCTCGATATGCACGTAGAACACCATGCCGCAGTTTCCACATAGTCTGATGCTGACCGGATCCTTTCGCGTCACTCCGATCTCCAGACTTTTCTCACCGAGTTCAACAGTCTCTGATCCGCATCTCGGACATCTAGTATCCATGATGTATAAGTCCACACGATGACACTTTAAACCATCGGCAACATAATGGGGAGTTGAGATGTACCGGAGAATTCTCCTTGCTGTCGATGGCAGTTTCCATGCAGAGGCAGCGGCGAGGTATGCTATCCATCTGGCAGGTGCATGTGGCGCGGAACTGTTTGTAGTTTATATGGGCGAGTCTGCTGCTGGCAGGGAATCGGTCGATCGGGTGGTGTGGTATGCAGACTCCCATGGTCTGGATGTGCACGGCATCGTTGAGACCGGGGCAGTCGTTCCTGCAATCGAATCCATCGTCAGAAGGGAGCAGATCGATCTGACAGTCGCATCGCTCAGGCATTTCTTCAAAAAAACGATAATCAATGACCTCATGGCATCACTCCCCTGTTCATTGCTTGCGATAAGAGTCGCCCATCTCGGGAGACTGACGCATCTTAAAAAAATTCTCGTTCCTGTGATCGGGGGTATGGAGTCTGACGAGCGTGCATACTTAACCTCAAAACTCGCTAACGTTTTTAACGGGACTGTTACTGCGCTGCATGTTCGGATGGTCTCGCGCTCCGGATTCACAGGACTCACTCATAAAAAGAAGGATATCGCACGGGCGCACGCGAGAAAAAGAGTGAAAGAGTTTGTGGATGCGCTCTCCTCGTATGGTGTATCTGCTGAGATAAAAACAGCCATCGAGAGCGATGCAACCGATGCGATCGTCAGAGAGGCGGCGGCAGGAAAGTACGATCTGATCATATTGGGGGCGAGCAGAAGAGACTTCCTCAAGCAACTTATCAGGGGAAATCCTGTCGAGAAAATCCTCGAAAAAGCACCATGCGACGTCGTCGTGTGGCGTCCGGTGAAGTGATTGCAATGAACATCAATGAACTGCCGATCGATGGCGTCTATGCGCAACTCAGGACATCGCCGGGTGGGGTCGGTGACGATGAAGCAGACGCACGTATACACCAGTTCGGATACAACGAGATTAAGAAAGCCGGAAAAACCCCTCTGGTATATCGATTTCTTGCCCAGTTCACCCATTTCTTTGCGCTGTTGCTCTGGATTGCCGCTGGGCTTGCGTTTCTCGGTGAATATCTCGATCCGGGCCAGGGCATGTTCCATCTTGGTTGCTTCGTCGTCGCAGTCATAATCATCAATGCGATCTTCACATTCGTACAGGAATACCGTGCAGAACGTGCCGCAGAGGCGCTTTGGAGACTCCTTCCGAGTTTTGTCTTGGTGATCAGATCAGGAGGTGAGAAGAGGGTCGATTCGAGAGATGTTGTGCCGGGTGATGTCGTGCTACTCTCTGAAGGGGACCTTATTCCTGCCGATGCACGCGTAATCGAGCAGTATGGACTCAAAGTGAACAACACCGCACTCACAGGCGAGTCCAAGGCTGTGAAACGATCTGCTGAGCCAACCTTCGAGGAGGAGTTTATTGACAATCCAAATCTCGTCTTCGGCGGGACCACGGTTGCGGCAGGGTCCGGAAAGGCGGTCGTCTTTGCAACCGGCGCCAGCACCGAGTTTGGAAGGATCGCTCAACTGACACAGACCGTTTTACCAGAACCAACCCCGCTCCAGAGAGAGATCCACAAGGTGACAAGGATCATCGCAGTCATCGCAACGATCATGGGGCTTGTTTTCTATATTCTCGGCGATATCAGGGGAAATGCTTTCTGGATCAACTTCAGTTTTGCGATCGGGATCATCGTTGCCAACGTTCCGGAAGGACTTTTGCCAACGGTCACGCTCTCGCTTGCGATGGGAAGCCAGCGGATGGCAAAGCGGAATGCGCTTATCAAGAATCTGAACTCCGTTGAGACGCTCGGATGCACGACCGTTATCTGCACCGACAAGACTGGAACGCTCACAGAGAACCAGATGACTGCAAGGAAGATATACGCCAACCGCAAGGTATTCGAGGTCAGCGGGAGTGGATACGAGCCAGAAGGAGATTTTTACCGAGATGGCACGATACTCACAGATCATGAGATTAAAGAACTGACCCCTCTCTTGTCCACAGCCGCGCTCTGCAACGATGCGTCGCTTGTCGAAGATGATGGCATGCAGGGAATCCTTGGCGATCCGACAGAAGGTGCGCTTGCGGTGGCAGCGCAGAAGGCATTTGACATAGACGCGAAAAGACGTGAGAATAAGCGAGTTTCCGTACTTCCATTTGATTCTGATCGGAAGAGGATGACTGTTGTAACCGAATCAGATGGGAAAAGGATAGCATGGGTAAAAGGATCACTTAGCAGTCTGCTACCGCGCTGTGACCATATAATGGCAGATGGTGAGACGATCGAGTTGACAGTAGAGCTGCGCGATGAGATCACGGAGACGTGCGAGTCGTTTGCACGGGACGCACTCAGGGTGCTTGCATTTGGATACAGAGAGGCTGGAGCCGGGGAGTATTCGGTTGAAGGTGCTGAAAAAGATCTGATATTTCTGGGGCTTATTGGGATGATCGATCCGCCGCGCCCCGAAGTATCTGATGCGGTAAGAAGATGCAAGGATGCTGGAGTGAGGATCATTATGATCACAGGCGATGACAGCGTCACAGCATCAGCGATCGCAAGGGATATCGGGATTATCAGCAAGGATCCGGTCGTGATCACAGGCTCGCAACTGAAAGATATGAATCATTCCGAACTGGTCGAAAGGCTTGAAGCGGAGGAGATCATCTTCTCTCGGATGACACCTGAGCACAAGATGCGCATCGTAACAGCACTTCAGGAGCGTGGCGAGATCGTTGCGGTCACAGGTGATGGTGTCAATGATGCGCCCGCGCTTGCAAAGGCAGACATCGGAATTGCGATGGGGATTGCCGGAACCGATGTTGCAAAGGAGTCGGCTGACATGATCCTGATCGACGATAACTTTGCATCGATCGTTTCTGCTATTGAGGAGGGGAGGGGCGTCTTTGATAACATTAAAAAGTTTGTAACATATATATTTGCAAGCAATATCCCAGAGATCATCCCATACATCATATTTGTCATGTTCCCGGCATCGGTCGGTTATCTTGTCCCACTTACGATCATGCAGATCCTTGCCATCGATCTTGGAACCGATATGCTCCCGGCACTCGCACTCGGAACTGAGAAGCCGGAACCGGATGTGATGACTAAGCCGCCAAGGTCTCCTGACAAGCGATTGCTCGATCGCGCACTGCTTGCAAGGGCATATCTGTTTATTGGACCGATCGAGGCGCTTGCAGCAATGTCTGGCTACTTCCGAATGCTTTCGAAGTGTGGATGGGTCTCTGGTGCCCTTTGTGCATCCGATATCGCATACCGGAAGGCGATAACCATGGCGCAGACCGCGATCGTGATCACGCAGGTCGCAAACGGTATGGTCTGCAGAACAGCAAGAGAAGCGGTACACAGGATCGGGTTCTTCACAAATCGATTGCTCCTGATAGGGATTATTGCAGAGATCGCGCTCCAGATATTTATCGTCTACCATCCAATCGGAAATACCATTCTAAATACCGCACCGATCGCCATCTCGGACTGGCTCCTACTTCTTCCGTTTACGGTGTTCTTGTTTGTGGCTGAGGAGACGAGAAAAGCGGTCATGAGGAATGTCCGGGAGAAGCGGTAACCGGTGAGCATGAACTTGGTGGATATCCATCGATCCGGCGCCGGTGTCCGCGTCTCTGATCGATTTTATATGTGATGACTGTATCAAAGCATAATTGATGTTTAGAACAATCCTCGTGCTGGATATATTCGATGGCGTCGTGGTACATGCGCTCAGGGGTAAGCGGGAAGAGTACCTGCCAGTAGCAGATTTCAGTTCGGTCTGTGAAACATCAGACGCAGCGGAGATCGCAAGAACGCTGCGCCCGACAGAGGTGTACGCTGCCGACCTCAACCGGATCCGTGGAATTGGGGACAATTTTCAGGTCATAAAGGACGTCTCGGGATACTCCAAGACGATACTCAGTTGTGGCGCCAGGTCTGCGGAAGACGCAGCACTTGGGCTTTCAATCGCTGATACCGTCACCATCGGGACCGAGAACGCCGATTTTGACGTGATCGGAGATGCATGCGAGACGTGTGATATAAGTCGGCTGCATGTCAACATCGACCTGATGGACGGCAGGATACTTACAAACACCGAAATATCGCTCACCCCAATAGAAGCGGTCGAGAGACTGAACGATTATCCGATCAACCATCTGATCATCATCGACCTGACGAAGGTTGGCACAAAGTCCGGCATCGATCTTGGTCTTATCAGTGATGCGGTCGCGCGCTCGGATCATCCGGTCATCTTTGGCGGAGGTGTGCAGGATATGAGCGATCTCGATCTGCTGCGTGACACCGGGGTTGCAGGTGCGCTGGTTGCAACCGGGGTGCACAACAGAGTGATGCCCGTGGATATACTGCGGTGGTGATGGTGATCTGGAGTCGCCTGTGAACTGCCTCTTTTCACTGCATCGATTCGAGTGCTGATGCCACCATCTGCCGATACTGCTCAAGATCCATCGAGTAGTTCTTCTCAATCATCGGAAGATTTTCGGAAACTCCCTCCTCCAGTTCCTTGATCCGGTCGAGTGTCTGACGCGAGGTCTCAAGCACCCACCTGTCACGAACCAGCGCATCCACCACCGAGATCGTCTCCGGGCGGACTGAGGTCATCACACGCTTATCTTCGGTCGTGTACACGCTAACCTTGCCGACCACTGCCAGGAATTCGGGAATCGATGCCTCCGTAAGCGCCCGCATTGCATCTGGCTGGTACTGCCCCGCGTACATAAAGAACGCTCCTGTCGGGTCAGATATCCGCGCCCGCCAGTATTCGGTGTCGGTGCCGATATCTTCCTTCTCTGTAAGCGTGCCGATGACAAAGACGCGGTTGACCTTCGCTCCGGTCGGTGTCAGCACGTACTGGGGCGCATACGCATCATCCGGGTCACGTTCCAGAGCAACGGTTGTATCGGAGAGTTCCCTGGCAAAGATCCGGTATGCCACCTCTCTTACAAAACTAGCCATCTTAAGTCACCTCCGCAAGCAGGGCATCGACCCCATTGTCAGGCATGCCTTCTACTAGCTGGACATTCTCAACGAGCATGTACCGGTCAAGGATGCTTCCGGACATGGTGTAATATCTGCAGAGGAGCCGTTTCTTCATCTCGTCCTGCACCACGCTCTGGTCGAGCGCATCCACAGCCATCTCTTTCGCCTCCTCAAGCGTGATACCACTGATGCTCTCGGTGATCTCACGGTTGAAGAGTGCTTCCTGTACCATGATCCCGTTATCCAGCACCGCTTTGATCCGGAGGTCATGGATTCCATCCACATTCCCGTGTTCCATGCATGTCCCTTTCATGAGTGCACGATTGCACATCGGGCAACGTCTGATCAGTCCGGAGCCGTCCTGGATATGGACCATGGCGCCTGTGAACTCGGTTGTAGAGAACCCAACCTCGATATCCTCATCGAGTTCCTTAATCGATGAGTTTTTGTTGAACTTCACGCTGAACCGCTCTTCAAACTCATCTGTCGTCAGATTCTCGAATGAGTAACTCTTGCCCTCGACGAGTGGTGGTAACTCGGATTTCGTCCACTTAACGAACTTGATCGTGCCTGTCTCGTCGCCAATTAACCCTATCTGATCAATTGACTCGTGTTCGCTATCCCACAGCTGCACAACCTTTGCACGGAGGTTGATCCACTTGTTATCCTCTGTGATGCTGTCTATCTCGATCAGTTGCGCTTCCAGGTCAGGGGTCTCAATATCTTCATCCAGTTCCTTAATTGATGAGCTTCTATTGAACTTCACGCTGAACCGCTCTTCAAACTCATCTGTCGTCAGATTCTCGAATGAGTAACTCTTGCCCTCGACGAGTGGTGGTAACTCGGATTTCGTCCACTTAACGAACTTGATCGTGCCTGTCTCGTCCCCTACGAGTCCGACCTGGTCGATCGACTCATGTTCATTGTCCCACAACTCCACAACCTTCGCACGGAGATTGACCCACTTGTTACTCTCGTTGACGGAGTCTATCGTTATCAGTTGCGCTTCCTGGTCCTGGGTTTCGACATCCTCATCAAGCTCTTGGATGCGGGTGGTTCTGTTCATCTTCACGCTGAAACGCCCCTCCCATTCATCGGTGGTCATATTATCAAGGGAATAACTTTTCCCCTCAACGAGTTCCGGTAAGTTGGATTTTGCCCACTTAACGAACTTGATCGTCCCGGTCTCGTCTCCAATAAGCCCGACCTGACTGATCGCCGGGGAAGTACTATCCCACAACTGAACAATCTTTGCACGCAGATTGACCCACTGTTCGCTCTGGCTGATGTCGGATATCTGCATGGATGATGCAGCTCCCTGCGGCGTGCCATAATAGTCCTCTCGTTTCATGTTGTGTTCCCGCAGGAAGCGATTGACAACGCTGCGCTCTGCCTCTGCAATCGGTACCTTGAATCGTTCGGTCAGATCACGAAGCCGCCGCTCGATCTCAGGAAGTTCAATCTCGACATTCAGTTCAAGGAACCGTTTTCGTATCTGTTCGGATTTTTCTTGGATCATGACATTCCTCCTGTCATCGGGTTATGGTTCATCCTCAAACATCTGGATAGATAAATGTACTCAATGGGTGGGGTGAAAGTGATTCATGTGAGAAATGCCATGATGTGCTTTTGGATAGTCTCTATCGACTCATCCTCTTTTT
>DAOUXE010000160.1 GCA_030666765.1 Methanosarcinales archaeon | reverse complement strand
TGTGGTTTTCGAAAGATACCGAAAGAAAGCGGCGCATACACGGTTCTGAAGAGGTACATCTCATGAGAACTGGCTGCGAAACCACGCGATTTCTGCATATGCGAGGTCTACTGCTAGCGACCACAGAAAACAGCAGAACCAGTAATTCCCATTGATATAGGATAAAACCTCTGACTGACTCTTGACCGCACCCAGATATAGTAGAGACTATTCTCCAGTTTCTAAATCGAGCCCCAACGCGCCTTTGATGCTGGGGCGACCACCAGTCCTTCTTTTAGACTTGCTGTCACCTATGATTATGGCATCGATCGTTTGACCGTCGTATTGAGAATAAATCGGATTTCTCGTAGGGGGTGTATCACTTTCGTAAAATATTTTCTTTAACTTAAAAGAACTCACTCTAATTCCCCTGTAAGATGTCGATTAGAAAAGATGCCTCCGAAAACGAGGTGACTGTGCAGAGATACTTCCACGAAGAATAATGTATGAAATCAAGCAGAGTTTTATCTCGATTGTGCAAATAAGGCACTATGAACGTTTTCCCCGTTTCATCGACATTCTCTTTGCCTGGAAGTCAAATTCAAAATGGGGTGTTTTGATGTGTACTTTTTTGCTTCCCTTCCTTATTTCTACTTGTTGTGCCAGATCATCCTGCAAACTATCGAGATATTTCCTTGCATCCTGCCCGCAGATGTTTTGGGCAATAATCTCACGTTCTAGATATTCGATGCTATTGACTGCATCATCATCATCGATGCCAACTTCGATGATCAGTTTTCGTTCAGACATTTACGATTGGACTGATGTGGTTTTTATTAGACTTGTTACGAACTATATAATAAGTAATACTGTACCCGGGTAAAAACTGGTCCCAAAAAATCTCGCAATGGTAACTCCTCCAGGATAAAAACGTTAAATACAGGTCGTAAGTAAGATAGTAACTCACGCGCATTAGGAGGATTCAAATGACAAACATGCTGGAAGTAAACAATATCGCAAAAGAGTACATCATCGGCACAGAAAAGATAAGAGCGCTCGATGGCGTCAGTTTTAATGTAAATGAAGGCGAGATCGTAGGTCTGATAGGGCGAAGCGGCGGCGGTAAGAGCACGCTATTAAATATTATCCGTGGGTTCGAGGCGTTTGACGAGGGGACGCTTAAACTGGATGGGCTTCTGGCAACTCCGGACTCTGACAAAGAGGTTTTCTTAAAGCTCAAACAAATTACTGCGATACATCTCCAGCGGTCATTCGCGCTGTGGTCGGATTACGTGGTGAATGATGTGCTCCGGAAGATATACTCGCTTCGGATCGGTTATGAAGGCCTCCCACCGGAAGACCTGCCCGAGTATGATGATCTGGTGGAAGAGGCTATGGTATACGTCAGGATGGTCGGGCTTCAAGAGAAGGCAAAGCATGTCGATTACGTCCTGAGCGGTGGCGAGAAACAGCGGGTGATTATAGCGAGACAGCTTGCAAAAAAGCCAAAGATACTTCTGCTCGACGAACCCGCAACGATGGCATGTCCTGCGACCAAACAAGAGATTCTCGACACGCTTAAGAATGTGAACCGCGAAACCGGGCTTACCATGCTCTGTGCATCACACCTTCCCGAGATACACAGATACCTCGTGGACCGACTGATATGGCTCGACGACGGGAAAGTGATCCTCGAAGGCGATCCCGAATACGTAATAGGTGAGTTTCTAAAAGAGATGCCTGATCCGATTCCGCTATCAAAAAGGGAGCCTGGCAAGAGCGAGATAGTCATAAAGGTGGAGGATGTTTCGCACAGGTTCTATCTCATATCGGTCGGTGGAGAGACACTCAGATTCAACTCGCTCAACTTCAACTTCAACAAGGGCGAGATCACATCGATCATAGGTCCGAGCGGCGCAGGAAAAACGGTCCTCTGGAAGATGCTGTGCGGTTTCCTGTTTCCGAAGGAGGGGGATGTGCTTTACAAGCAAGATGACGAGTGGGTGAACATGAGCCAGTACCACAAAAAGAGGATGAAGGTCCGAAGGCGGATCGGGGCCATGTTCCAGGAGTTCGCGCTAAGCCCGCACGAGACGATCGTAGACCAGCTCGCGTTCAAACTTGGCGTGAAGGGGCAGCACGTAATAGCGGAGGCGCAAGAACGGGCAGAAGAACTTGGTATCACTGAGAACGTGCTTGATATGATCTACCAGATCGTGGATATGCCAGAGACCGATGCAAAAGACAAACTCGAATCGCTCGGGTTCTCTCCGGAGATCTTTGGCATACTATTCCCGCGTTTCCCGCGCACGGAGACCATAAAGTATGCTGAATCGGTCTTCGGTGCGCTTGATCTCTCGATGGACGTGCTGGATAAGTACCCACAGGAGTTGTCGGGCGGCGAGAATGTGCGAGCGATGCTTGCGATCACGCTTGCGCCAAATCCGGATATCCTGCTGCTCGATGAGCCGTTTGGGGATCTCGACCCGATAACGCTTCGAGATGTCACCAACTCGCTAAAAAAGATCAACGCCGAGTTCGGGACAACGATCGTCATGATCAGCCACCACCTCGATTTCGTGAGGGAGGTATCTCATCGCACAATCTTAATCGAGGACGGTGAGTTCATCATGGAAGGAAAGCCAGACGTAGTCTGCGATGAACTGGTCCAGCGATCGGGCGCGGTGTATCTGCAGTGAGCGCGGGCGAAGGTGCAGCGGTCCGAATACTCACCACCGGCTGACATGGGTGGTGGCGCGCCACCTCCTCGGGCGCGCTCGCGATCCTGCAAGACCGACTGGGTAACCTCCACAATCACAGGAAAACTATTAATACTTTTGAAGAAAGTTAGATGAAAGCTGAAACAGGGTGATATCATGGTCTTTCACGTAATGCTAATCCCAACTCTGGGCTGCCCTTCCAATTGTAGTTACTGCTGGAGTTCCGAAGAAGGTTCTCCGATAATGACCATCGAGACCATCAATGAAGTGGTTACATGGCTAAAAGATTTTCGAGATGATCAGGTTACATTCACATTCCATGGCGGGGAGCCGCTCCTTGCTGGCGTGGAGTTTTACCGGGAAGCATTGCCATTGCTGGCAGAAGGTGCAAGTCATCTGAAACCGGCTTTTGCCCTGCAGACCAATCTCTGGAAGATGACCCCTGAATTAGCCCAGGTTCTGGCTGCGTACAATATCCCAATCGGTTCCAGTCTGGATGGTCCAAAGGAGCTTAACGACTTGCAGAGAGGCGTTGGATACTACGATAAGACCATGCGGGGCTATGAAATTGCCCGCGATAACGGTCTTGATGTGAGATTCATCTGCACCTTCACCGCACAATCTGTAAAGTTTAAAGAGGATATCTTCAATTTTTTCCTAGAGAATGGATTAACTCTTAAATTGCATCCCGCACTACCGTCTTTGCGTTCCGAAAGCTCTGATGAATGGGTGCTTGATTCGAAAGAGTACGGAGACTTGTTGATTTTCCTCCTGGACAAATATCTGGAAAACCTGGGCAAGATCGAAGTTATGAATATCGATCACTTGTGCAAAGGTGTGTTCACGCGCAGGGGCACGGTCTGCACCTATGTGGATTGCATGGATAGTACCTTTGCTGTGGGACCTGATGGGAGCATATATCCCTGCTATCGCTTCGTGGGCATGCCTGAATATGTGATGGGTAGTGTCTATGACCATCCCAGCATGGATGATCTTTCTAAATCCGACGCATGGGCGCTTATGCACCAGTTCAAGGACTATGTGGACAAGGAATGCAAAGACTGTCCTTACATCGATTTTTGTCGAGGCGGATGCCCCTACAACGCCATAGTACCTAACAACGGTGAAGTAAAGGGAGTCGATCCACATTGTACTGCTTATAAGATGGTATTCAAAGAAATATCTGACCGTATTAATCAGGATTTTATGGGAGCCCCCAGTATGGTGATGAACCCATTCCAGTCAGAACCTGCCAAGGATACAAAGCCCGGAATAATGTCTTTAATATTTCGTATAATGTGACCGCAGGTATGTACCTCCGTCTTCTTATCAGATCTCGCTACTACGGGATGTTTTGATAAGACGGGTTCTGATGTACAGTGCATGGAACGGAGGGAACATTGTTATGATCGGTATCCGATTTTACTTGATTTTCGGTGAAACGTAAATCATAGCACAAAAGGTGTCGCAGATTAAGAAGGGGGCGGTTACCCGCCCCTCCTCATCTCAGAACAGTACGTGAGACTTTTACCTCATACACGCTTGCGCATTTCATAACCCTTTCAGTACTTGGGCAGCTGTTTGTTTCTGTGGCATTCCATCCGTCTGATTTCAGTATTCATGCACATAAACTATCCTGTAGTTTATTCCATCTCGTCTTACACCAGTCGCTCAGTTTTAGAGCCTTCTGTCTGAGTTTCCTCAACTTGAAGTACTCAGAATC
>DAOUXE010000219.1 GCA_030666765.1 Methanosarcinales archaeon | reverse complement strand
TATACCGCCCCATCTTGATGCTACCAATGTGCTTTTTACCGTATGTGTTATAGCCGTTGAGGTTCATCATAACGCCGCATTTAGGGCAAAAAGGTGGAATAGTGCTGCGAAATATCTCGTCATTGGTAAATGTATCACCGTTTAGGAACCGTCCAAACCTGAAGGTCGACAGATCAGGATATGTTATTTCTGGTATGGTATGGCTTAAAGCAATCATCAATTAGCTTTACTGCAGTACCATAAAGAAATAGCAGGGTACTCAAGGACACCTGACCCCTCACAAACGTGGATCCGATATTATGACGCAAGCCAGACGATCTTTGAAGAATATACCGACGATTTGGGGTATGAAAAGGTGATACTCACATACCCATCCCTATCTCGAAAATCAGGATTTGAATGACGCAAGACTCGCTGAAGATGTTTTTGGGAATGGGGTGAACCGGGGGCGCGGGGTATCAGTATAAACTCATGATTTGATAAAGAAGTCATGAAACTTGAACTTACCAGAAGATTGGAAAAGTTGCCAGTGGCAATGTCGCGATGAAATCTCCATCCGGGTAAATTATTTACCAGAGAACCCTGAGGGGATATTACCATGTCTGATGATGAAAGATGGAATATTGGACAACTCAAGTCCGGTCGGTGCATTCGAACACCCAAGACGTTAACAGCCCCCCTCCCGAGTATCAGAGCAAAAACGCATCGGTTTTAGTCTGCGACGCATGACAGTAGATGAAGAACTCTGGCCCTCGAGAAAAAGCGAGGGCGCCAACATCTCCACGATCGAGGATCTCGTCGGCGTTGATCTGGCGCTGGCGTACGAGATAAAGGACAAACGTGAGAAGATCGGAAGAGTCGAACTTGGTCTGGTGAGAATCCCTATCTTCTGGGAATGGATCGATCCGGCCACAGGGAAAGATACCAGTCAGATCAATTATTATATAAGCCGTCTGAATACGTTGATCGATATGCGAAACAGAGTCGATGCAGCCCATGAGGAACTCGTGCGGCAGGCGATCCCGGATTTTCATATCATCAGGGACGATGATGTGGTGATGAGCCACACTACTGCAATCAAGCAGCGCGGACTCTATGACGAACTTATGTGGCGGATCAGAAGTTTGTCGATCGATGACGATTTTGTCAGGGAACTCATCCCGGACTTCGGCGACCTGCTCAACGAGATGTATGAGCCCGAAGAAAACCGGAACTGGGCAACCGACCGGCAAAAGATCATTGGCATGCTTAGGGATAGATATCAGGACTGGCTCACTGAGGTTGGGATGACGTATCTGGAGTATCTGACAGATGGTGGGCTGGATACCTTTCTTGAAGGGGTGCCGCCCGAGGATGCTACCAAATGTGAGAGGTGGATTCACAGTGTTGGAGAATCTTATCTGGACCATCTCACTACCGCCGAAACTGTGAAGCAGAACTATACCTGGCTGATCGACCGCAAGATTCCGAAGATTGTGAGGCGATTCGAACGCCTGATCGATAAGGAGGCGAAGTTCGTGGGAAGGATAGACGGGGGACCGATGGTGGACAGAAAGACGCGAGTCAGACGGAGCATGCTGGATCACTGGGCCCTCAAGTTTTACAGGAAGATGCAGGAACTGAAGAGTGAGGCGAAGATCGAGATTAAAATGGGTTTCGGCACTTCCGGAGCACTTGCCCACCCCGGGGAAAAGTCGTGAGGCAGTATCGGCAGCATCACATCACTCGATGCCATACATATCCTTGAGTCCGTGCCCTGTTGCAATACAGACAACCGTCTTCCGGTCCAACTGATCGCCAGCCTTCCTTGCTCCTGCAAAAGAAACAGCCCCGCTTGGCTCAACAAAGACGCCGTTTGATCCAAGTTCATCTCTCGCCCGGAGGATCTCCTCATCGGTCACTCTTATGCAGACGCCGCCCGATTCGCGGATCGACTTTAATGCAAGCAAGCCATCGATCGGGGCACCACATGCGATTGCAGATGCAACGGTTCTTGGATTTTCTATCGGCATGATCGTGTCAGTCTGTTCCTCCCATGCTCTCATGACCGGGTCGCATCTCTCTGCCTGAACACCTACCATGAGCGGCAGTGCATCGGTAATCCCTGTAATCATCAATTCTTTAAACGCCTTCCACACGCTCCAGATCAGAGTGCCGTTTCCTATGGGTGCAATCACAACGCCAGGAACGTGCCAGTACATCTGGTCAGCGATCTCGAACCCCACCGTCTTTGTGCCTTCGCACCGCCACGGGTAGTCGCCTGCCAGAAACGACTCCGGATCACTGCGGACCTGGTTCTCGGCAATCTCCATGGCATCTGCGTAGTCGCCGCTTGCAAGCTCGATCAGAGCGCCATAAGCCTTCATCTGCGCGATCTTCGCCGGCGCAACGATTTCAGGAAGAATTATCTTGCATCTCAGTCTGGCAAACGCTGCGAATGCTGCAACAGAAGACCCCATATTCCCAGTTGATGCGATCACTACTCTCTTTCTCCCCCAGGTGACCGCTTTTGTGATCTCGAGCGATGAACCGCGGTCCTTAAACGAACCCGTTGGGTTGGCCGCCTCGTACTTTACAAGAAACTTCTTTGCTTGCGGCATCAGTCTTGTCAAGTCAACAAGAGGCGTACCACCCTCACCAATCGTCACAATCCTGGAGAGATCACCAACTGGCATGAATGCCCAGTATTTCCAGTGACCTGGGCACTCACGCATGAATTCGTCCTTGTGGATTGTATGCTGTATTGATTTGTAGTCATACTCGGCGTCAAGTGCCGAATTGCACTTCGGACACCTCATGACCGGGCATTCCCGGATTTTCTCAGGGGAATAGGAACTTTTGCATCCTATGCATCTGAAGAATTTTACATAGACCAGGGTTTCACATCCATTTCAGCATAGACCACTTTTGACATCTGTACTACCCCTTGGCAGGAATGGTAGTTATATCTGGCGGATTCCCAAATATATTTTTTTATACGTAATCTCTTCTTTGGATATAATTTGGAACTGCGGTATTTCCTGAAAACTCCGCTTTGGGACAGGTGACGGACTGATATAGTCGTGTTTTATAGGGGGTGGTATCCGGAATATACTTGCATCACTTGAAAGAATTGATGGACAAAAAATCATTGCTCATCTTTATGGTACAGATCTAAAAAGATTATTTTATCTTTATCTTCCAAATAAGCATAAGGCAGTATAAATGATCCTATATATAGTTCTCTTGTTCCTTTTCTTACGTATTTCATCGGTTTTCCAATTTCGGGATTTTCTAATATTTTTTTGATTTGATTTTTAACCAGTTCGTTAACAGAAACATCTTTTATTTTATGTATCTTTTTAAAAAAATTGGGTTTACGCTCTAGGGAACTCACAAATAAAAATCTCCCACCCACCGGTTTTACACACGGGTTTATTGATTGACAATAGCT
>DAOUXE010000072.1 GCA_030666765.1 Methanosarcinales archaeon | reverse complement strand
ATCTCGGCAGACATGAAGACGCGCTGGAATCACTCGATAAGACTCTGGAGATCAACCCGGAGGATGTGTTTGCACTATCACTGAAAGGGGCTGCGTTAGGACTGCTCGGCAGACATGAAGACGCGCTGAAAGCATTCGATAAGACTCTGGAGATCAACCCGGGGGATGGGTTTGCACTATCACAGAAAGGACTTGCGTTAGTAGATCTCGGCAGACCTAGAGATGCAATAGAAATCTTGAACAAAGCTCTGAAAATCGACCCGAAGGACGAGAACACTCTCCAAAACAAAGGCATTGCGCTATTAGAATTGAAAAGATGCGATGAGGCGCTTGATGCAGCAGAAAAAGCAAAAGAAGTGGCAACCAGCGAATCTTCCCTGATTGATGCTGCGCTGATCATGATCAAAGCCCACATATCTCTCGATAGAAAATCAGACGCTACTTCAGAGATGGAAAAAATAAAAGACAGAATACCTGAACAGGAGCCGCACTTGATCGAAGATTTCGTCGAGACCTGTCTGAATCTCGCTCTCGATGAATTGAAGGTTGGAAACCCCGGAAACGCATCTAGACTCATGAAAACAGCTTACGACGCCAGCACCAATCTGGACGACGATAAAGTCGCCGCGCTGACGATGACCTTCTTGAAGAATGCAATAGAGTCCGGAGAACTCCATATCATCAAAGCGGCAGTGGATGAGGTTATAAAACTACAGGGAGACCGGTACCAAAACATCCTCAAACCCATAACCGAGGCGATAGGGATCGTTGAAACGGAAGACATCCGGAGATATTACAGACTTCAGGTTGAAGAAAGAGAGATAGTGGCTGACATCGTGAGAAAGATTACCCAATCTGACGAACTGCTGCCAGCGGAACTTAGACACTAAAATGCTCGCATCGATGATGCACCACACACGTTTTAAGATATGAGATCATAGATACATCATAACGCACCGATGGAGGTAATATAGGTTGAAAATTCTTGTAAGCGATCCCCTCGAAGAAGAGGGCTTGGAGCTACTTAAGGAAGAGCATGACGTGGATGTCAATACCGGCCTTTCTGAGGATGAACTCGTAAGCATCATACCAGAGTACGATGCTCTCGTGATCAGAAGCGGGACAAAGGTGACAGAAAAAATCATAAATGCAGCAGACCGCCTCAAGATCATTGGCAGGGCTGGAGTCGGTGTCGATAACATCGATATCGCCACAGCGACGAGGAAAGGCATAATCGTTGCGAACACTCCTGAAGGAAACACGATCTCGGCAGCAGAACACACAATCGCGATGATGCTTGCGTTATCAAGGAATGTGGCGCAGGCGAACGCCTCGTTAAAGGATGGCAAGTGGGAGCGCAAACTGTTCATAGGAAGCGAGGTTCGCGGGAAGGTTCTCGGAACGATCGGTCTTGGGAGGGTTGGAATAGGAGTTGTGAAACGTGCGCAAGGTCTTCTAATGAAGATCATCGCTTATGATCCGTTCATACCAAAAGAGCGTGCAAAGGAACTTGGGATCGAACTCGTAGACCTCGATACCGTGCTTAAGAAGTCCGACTACATCACGGTGCATACGCCACTTACGAACGAGACACGGGGCATGGTCAGCGACGCCCAGTTCGAGATGATGAAGCCCGGCGTCAGGATCATTAACTGCGCACGCGGCGGGGTCATCGACGAGGATGCGCTCGTGCGGGCTGTCAATAAAAACCGGATAGCAGGTGCCGCACTCGATGTCTTCGTAAACGAACCGCCGACGGAGAGCCCGATTCTTGGTCTGGATCATGTGATTGTAACGCCGCATCTAGGCGCGTCTACCGCGGAGGCGCAGGTCGCGGTCGCGGTCGATGTCGCGGATCAGGTGCTTGCCGCGCTCAGAGGCGAGTCTGTAACGACCGCGATCAACCTGCCGCATATCCAGTCCGACGCTGTGAGTGTGGTTGCACCATATATCAGCGCCTCCGAGACGATCGGGAGTATGTGTGCTCAATTGATGCGTAGTTTCGATGCGATCGAGATCGAATACTCTGGCGAGATCTTTGACACCGACCTCAGGATGGTTACACTTGCAGCACTCAAAGGTGCTCTTTCACAGTCGATGGGGGCGAGCGTTAACTATGTGAACGCTCCGGAACTTGCAAAGGAGCGGAAGATAAAGATCAAGGAGAGCAAATCAACCGAGACTGCGGAACAGCAGTCGATAACGATCACACTTGCCGGAGGGCGTGAGTCAAGGTCGGTTACAGGTGCGCTCATCGGTGATACCTTGCGGATCCTAGATATCGATGGATGCCGTCTCGATATCATACCATCGAGATACATGATCATCTCACGGCACGAGAACCGCCCGAATATCATCGGCCCCTGCTGCATGATACTTGGCAGGGAGAAGATCAACATATCAGGGATGCAGGTCAGCGAAACCGGAACCGACGACAAGGCGATCATGGTCCTGAATGTCGACTCAGACGTTCCTGATGTGCTGCTCGGCGAGATCCGGGGAGTTGACGGTGTCTCTGATGCCGAACTGATTAGAGTGTGATCGAGAAGTATAAGTATGGATATGAGAAAGCGCATCTACTACCATTTCCCGAAGCGCGATATTCATTTCGAGCAGAAATACCGGTACTATGAGGACCTCCCGTATCTGGTCCGGACGATGGCAGGTCTGGACGGAGTACGCGAGATGTTCACCATGGAATCGCCTGACCGAGAGAGGTATACCGTCAAGGCAAAACGCGAGATTGCAACATACATCGTCGAGAACAATCTCGATTTTGCGCGTTTAAGCCCTGCCAACGTGGACGCGGTTCTGGTCGGGATCGAGAGTGATGGCATGCTTGATTTTAAGATATCTCTAAAATATAGCCGCCTCGATGAAAAATATAAGATGATCGCATCTACTGGTGATGACTATCTGGTGCGGATGCATCTGGACGGTGATCTGCTTACGCTTGCGGTTCATCTCAGTTCAGGTCCCGGCAGGACCGAGTGCAGACAGGTGGTAGACGGAATCGTTGAGGCGCTCAGGCAAGGGACTACATGACTCTGGAACAGGTCGTCGCCCATATATTTCGGAAGAAGGGCAAGGTAACCTCGATCAGCGAATTCGTATTTGCACTCTCCCTCGATCTGAAATGGTTCTCGCCGGATCAGGCAGAGTCTGTACTTGCGAATGCAGAGAAACGAGAGCTTGTGCGGATTACAGGTGAAGTGGTTGAACCATTATTTGATATTCATTCGGTGGAGATTCCGATCGATTTCAGACCTGATCAGAGCGTAATAGATCGCCAGGAGGGATCCATTGATGTCATTACCAAGGATGAGGTATTACTCGAAGAGATCGAAGAAGCATCCGATGAGCGCACCATAATCGACCAGGTGGTCGAGCAGCTAGCTGGCATGAAAAGCAAGCAGGAGGTCATACGTCTGATCAATGATACGCAGGAACGTCTCGGGATCGTTGAAACGGATGTGGTTGCACTACTCGTTGCAAGGACGTGCGGCATCGATGTTTCCGGGATGATCGACGAGGTGTACGACCGTCTGGTGCGTTCGAAAACTTGAGTTTTCAGACTGTGTCTGTTATCGTGTCAGTTCAACGACCTTCAACGAAAGACCTTTCACGCAATCGTCAGGAGCGTCACCGATCACATCAGAGATCGTACATTTGTCACCGAATTCCAGCCCGATCGGATGGCAGAGGTCATGCATCTTACACTCGCTTCTTCTACAAGTTGGTGGCTCAAAAACGATTTTAGATCCTTTAAATGCTTTTTTTGATTCGATTGCAGATATGATCGGGGATTCCACAATCTCCACCGCCTGCACGCCTTCGTCGTGTATATCGCAGGAATGTGTGGTAGTGGTTCTGATATTTACGATACGATATTTTCTCCCGGGGCTCAGATTCATGCAACTGTTCTTGAATCTACAATCCTCGCATTCCGGGGCAGGACCTTTGAAAATAAACTCTGTTCCGACCTTTGCAAGTCGTACTCCAATGAGTGTGATGGTTGTATTAAGTTCCATTATTTCACCTTTACAAATTGACGTGATTTGATATGGTCGCCAAGCATTAAAATCTTGACCCAACACCTTTACATCCGCCGCCAACAAAAAGATAACTATGAACTACCAACTCCAGTGCATTGAGTGCCGTGCACTATACAATCCTGATGAGGTTATATATACTTGTCCCTCATGTGGCGGACTTTTAGAGGTAATTTATGACCTATCGGAGATTGATTTCCGCAAAACCGATGAATGCAGATCGGTATGGAAGTATAAAGCACTCCTTCCTGTAGATATCAAGCCAGTGACTATCAGAGAGGGGGGTACCCCATTATACCACACAGAACGACTCGAGGGGGACCTGGAGCTATCCGAGATCTTTGTCAAGCACGAGGGACTGAACCCGACCGGATCATTCAAGGATCGAGGCATGACCGTTGGTGTGACAAAGGCGATCGAACTTGGTATGAAGACGGTCGCATGTGCATCCACAGGAAACACATCTGCCTCGCTTGCGACTTATGCGGCAAAAGCAGGAATTCCTTCGGTGGTGCTGCTTCCTGGTGGGAAGGTTGCGCTTGGCAAGATCGCACAGGCACTGATTCATGGCGCAAAGGTCTTGAACATCCGAGGGAACTTCGACGAGGCGCTCCGGCTTGTGCGCGAGGTCTGCGATGAATATGGTTTTTACCTCCTAAACTCGATCAATCCGTTTCGGCTGGAAGGACAGAAGACGATCGCTTTTGAGATCGCGGATGGACTAGGGTGGGAGGTGCCTGACCGGGTAATACTGCCGGTCGGAAACGCTGGCAACATATCTGCGATCTATAAAGGGTTTAAGGAACTGAAAGAACTTGGCGTCATCGATATGATCCCGAAGATGACTGGCATCCAGGCAGAGGGTTCGCGTCCGGTCGTGGACGCTATAGACCGCGAACTTGCAGAGATCGTGCCCGAGCCTAACCCCGAGACTATTGCAACTGCGATACGAATCGGAGATCCTGTAAACGCTGCAAAGGCACTCCGCGCGATCAGGGAATCGGGCGGACTTGCAATCTCAGTCTCTGATGATGAGATCATTTCTGCGCAGCGTGATCTGGCATCGACAGAAGGTATCGGCGTTGAACCGGCAAGCGCGACGTCAGTTGCCGGACTACGAAGACTGGTTGCCGAGGGGCTGATCGACTCTGATGAGCGGATAGTCTGTATCACGACCGGCAACATCATGAAAGATCCGACAGAGGTTGTGGATGTCTGCCCAAAGCCAATCGAAGTGGATGCTAGTATCGACGCTGTTCGGAGAGCCGTGTTTGGGTGATCAAAAGACCGCGAGCAAGGAGGTGAAATCATGACGGGGCACAATATAACACAGAATCGAATGACTGCTGACAGAGCGATCATCAGCGTGCTTGCGCTGTGGCTTGCGTTCTCTGGCATGGCGGCGCGTTTAATGCGAACGGGACGCCGATACAGGCGGCAGTGGGTGCGGGTGCGGGGGATGTGATTGCTATGTGGAAACGGCAGTCGTGACGAGAACATGACCACGGAATTGCTGTCGCTCTCGAAGCTCGCGCTCATAATAAGAAGGAATATGTAGCATGGTATCCAAAATCACAAAGTAATGAGGCGAAACCATGTTAAGACATTTCACGCTTGAGTATTGGATAGATGAGAGATGGTATGTCGGCAGGCTCAGGGAAGTTCCCGGGGTATTCAGTCAGGGCGAATCTCTTGAAGAACTGGAAGAGAACATTCGAGACGTGTACAGGCTGATGATAGGAGAAGAGGGGGTTTTGGCATCGCCGCAGACTGCCATCATGGCTAAGGAACTTGGAGTTGAGGCGTGAAACGGCGTGATTTCATACGAGAATTGGTAGACGCGGGATGCTATCTGAAATGGCATGGTGGGCGACACGACATATACATGAATCTGATGAATGGAAAGAAAGCACCGGTCCCCAGACATTCTGATATCAAAGACAGCCTCTGCGAACTGATACGGGGGCAGCTTGGGATCAGGTAACCGTAGATGGGCTCTTATGAAATTCGATGGAAGAGTTCGGCAGCACGAGATTTACACAGCATTGATCCGCAACAGATCCAATATACTGGCTTTTTTGATTCACACGCTTATGGAATTTATCGATGAGAAATATCGTCTGCTTCGCGATTCCTTGCCAACGCGCAAAACGTTTTT
>DAOUXE010000243.1 GCA_030666765.1 Methanosarcinales archaeon | reverse complement strand
GGATTTGCTAAAAGTATATGGTATATGCTGTGCATTACCCACACTTGACCGGAAGTTGATTGGTGGGCATTGTAATGTATAAATGGTGACATATCAATTTGAGATCACCTCATTGCAACTCGAGATATCAGAGAGCCAGAATTTTTTATCCGCAGTCTCAGCACTCTTTGATTCTCCGCGGTCGCGGATGGCCTGCACTATTCTCAGGTTACCGCGCCCGAATATGTAAAAGAATGTTGCCGCATATTAACCCATTTCTCTTCAGCAACGCCAATCAAATTACCACACTGACATTTAACCTCGTTTCCATCTCTAACGCTGTAATCCCGGATCACCCGGTCATTCCAGCAGTGCCATAATCTACCTTTTCCGATCTTTTGATATTTAAAAATCTTTCTTTTACATTTGGTACATTTTATTATTATCATCCGGACTAGCCCAGCTTCATGCTTTTATAGATTCTCTTCGCCACATTCCAGTAACGATCGGTACTGGCCATGCCTTCGCCATAAGCGTCATGCCAGTCGGCAGGGACCGGCATATCTCGGTACAAGGATTTGCGCCTTGCTTCAAGTAGCATCCTTGGAGCGTTCATAAAATCAGCCCCGCAGATTACCTTGTTCTCTGTTTCAGAGGATAACCACTTCAGCCATTTAACTCCGGTACGACTTCTCATCAGATGATGATCGAGAATTAACGTACCAACTTCCATGGATAATCGTTTAGCATTGCGCCACGCCTGTTCGGTCTGCTTTTTTGAAAGCTTGTTGGGCATGTAGAGCGGAGGTCCGTCAGCCAATACGACATCGGGTTCCCAGTCCAGTATTTGGGAGACAGCTCTGTCGTCAAGGAGTTGAGTGTCAGAGGTGTGTACAAAGACGCGGTCTTCTTCGATCCTTGTCATCATTACCGTCTGCGGATTATTACGCTTGCCCCCATGAGATACCGGTCCGGAAAAGGTCATTGTTCCATGCTTCAGTCCTCCTGCGGAAGTCAAACCGTTCTTCAGGATAGTAGAAATGGAATCCGCTCTTTTTTCTTCGATCGGATGTAGGTTGGACTGGTTCTTAGCCCACATCCTGACGTCAGGGTTTAATCCAATTATTTTTTTAATGTTGAACTGATAAGGATTCGCATCCACTAACGGAATGTGATCTCCGTGGAAATGACTGATCACTATGTCGGTTGCTTCTGACCACCGTTGTATGATCGTCTTCTGTATCCGCTCGTCCACTGCTACCTGAAATGGGTGGGGAAGCAACCCGTACCTGTTATAACCCAGCGCTATGCCCGGATCGATCAATATCCTCTGATTTGCAGTCGTTACAGAACAGCAAAGACCTCTTACGCCCAGTGATTCAGTTCCTATAATTTCTATGTTCATGTTATACTTTTTGTTAGAATATATGACTTTTAGTCTTATTCATAATATCCCAGTATCTCTGGTTCCTCCGGATGCACATATATTACAATCCCTTCCCGTTCATCATTGATATAAACATCAGTCATAATGAAAAAATCGGCACCGATATTCAAATCATCCAAACCTTATATGTGAGCCGCCACCAATCGGATATCATGACATCGAAGATATGGATTCCGCAAACACAAGCTACTTTTTTAACAAAACAATCGCTAAAACCATGTCAGCAATACTGATCGCAGGAACTCACAGCGGTGTTGGAAAAACCACCGTCGCGATGGCACTGATGGCTGCATTTGCGCGCAGATGTGTGGTTGCTCCGTTTAAGGTCGGACCCGATTACATCGATCCGAGCCACCACACTGCGATATGTGGACGCCCGTCCAGAAATCTGGACACATTTATGATGGGCGAGGATGGCGTCCGGGAGACGTTTGCCAGAGCGGCAGCAGGTACCGATATCTGTGTGATCGAGGGCGCGATGGGGCTGTATGATGGCATGGGGTCTGACGATACTGCATCTGCTGCGCATGTTGCAAGGGTGCTCGGTCTGCCCGTGATCCTCGTTGTTGATGTCAAAGGCGTCTCCAGAAGCGCTGCTGCAATCGTTAAGGGGTACTGCGACTTCGATAAACGGATCAACGTTGCTGGCGTAATTTTGAA
Source organism: Methanosarcinales archaeon (assembly GCA_030666765.1). GTDB lineage: Archaea > Halobacteriota > Methanosarcinia > Methanosarcinales > Methanogasteraceae > Methanogaster_A. The sequence goes on along the minus strand of DAOUXE010000243.1, from coordinate 1,091 downwards.
CAAGGTAGGGAGCACGAGACACGGTGATATGATCAGGACTGCAATCCAGCAGGAACTCTCGGTTCCTGTGGTCGGAGAGATACCGAAATCATCACGTATCGAACTTCCATCGAGGCATCTTGGACTGTACATGGCTCACGAGGGGTATCGCATGGATTACGTGACAGAACTGGAATCGCTTGCAGCGGATCACCTGGACATACCCGCGATCCGGGACATCGCACAGCAGGCTCAAGATGCAGAGTACGCGGCGGCAGATGATGTTGATGGCGGCGGTAGTTGTGGTGGTATTGGAAGTAGTGTTGGCGGTGTTGATGGCGATGCTACTGGTGACGACGGTTCTGCCCGGCACGATATCACGATCGGGGTTGCTCGTGACCCTGCTTTCTGTTTCTATTACAGAGACCTGATCGATTCACTGAAACGAGATGCGAACCTAGTATTCTGGAGTCCGCTTGCAGACGATCTGCCTGAAGCAGATGGGTTCTATTTTGGGGGCGGGTATCCTGAGTTGTATGCGCGGGAACTGTCAGCACGCAGCAATACTGGAAAAAAGATTAAGGACGCTGCTGCAGACGGGGTTCCGATCTATGGAGAATGTGGAGGAATGATCTACCTCTGCGAATCCTTAATCGACCTGGACGGGAACGCATACCCAATGGCAGGTGTGCTTCCGGCAGAGACTACGATGACGAACCGCTTGCAGGCGCTCGGATATACTGATGCGACCGTATCTGGTAACCCAGTAGTTCCTGCCGGACGGATTCGCGGGCATGAGTTTCACTACTCCGAGACTGATTGCACGCCTGATGTTAGATTCGCATACCGGATGAACCGGGGGAAAGGTATCAGGGACGGGATGGATGGGATACTTGAATATGCCACGCTCGGGAGTTACATGCATGCACCGCCGAGTTTTGATGTGAGTCGGTTTATCGAGTCGTGTAGACAATATTCACTGAAACCGAAAAGGTCGATTTAAAACTCTGTACTCTCCGTGTCATCGGTGGTTACATCCGGTAATTTTTGCCGCTTTTGTGATATCGATCCATCGTATCCACTCCAAAAAGGAGGGTAAGAGGTATGCGGGC
>DAOUXE010000261.1 GCA_030666765.1 Methanosarcinales archaeon | reverse complement strand
CGCCCGAGATAGAGCGCGCTTCCGATGACCGCGCCTTTCGCGCCTGCCTCCTTGACAGCAGCGATATCAGCGAGCGTGGTGATGCCGCCTGATGCGATCACAGGGATGTTGACCGACCGTACCAGTTCCGCGGTCGGTGTGATATCGATTCCGCCAAGTAACCCTTCCGTATCGACATTCGTGAATAATATACTCCCTGCTCCGAGTTCCTCGAACTTCATCCCGAGATCGATCGGCTTTAGCCCCGATCTCAGAGTCCATCCCTCAATTATGACCTCGCCTCCTGCTGAATCGAGCGCGACCATGATCTGCTCGCCTCCGAACTCGTCTGCAAGTTGCCTGACAAACTCAGGGTTCTTAAGCGCAGCGGTGCTCACGATCACACGATCCACCCCGATTCCGAGAAGATCCCGGGCATCCTCCATCGATCTGATGCCGCCGCCGATCTGGACCGGCACATTGCACTGCTGACAGATATCCTTAACAATTGGCGCGTTCTCCCTCTTTCCGTGGATGGCGCCATCGAGATCGATCAGATGCAGGGTTTTTGCGCCCTGGTCCACCCATTCACTGGCGATCGATACCGGATCAGGGAGTGATACCAGTTCGGTACCCGGCTTTCCCTGCACCAGTTGCACACACCTGCCACCCTTGAGATCGACTGCTGGAATTGTTTCAAATGGCCTTTCAAACATCATCTTCCGCCCCCTCGCCACCTTGCACCGCCGCCCGAACCTGCCGCGGACTGTAGATGCAGTACGGCTCTTCCGCGAGATAGTCTCCTGTTGCTGCATACGCCCGGGCACGGCATCCGCCACAGACTCGCCTGTACTCACATATCCCGCATTTACCCTTCAGTCTGCTCTCGTCACGCAGATCCAGAAAAACCTTCGCGTGATCCCATATATCCTTGAAACCTGCCTCCCTGATGTTTCCTGCAAGAACCGGCAGGTACCCGCAGGGATAAACCCCACCGTTTCGCGAGATGAAGCAGAACCCGGTGCCTGCAAGACACCCTTTCGTCATCGCCTCAAAACCATGAGTCTCCACACTGACCGTGATCCCTTCCTCCTTTGCACGCTGGCGCATGATCCTGAAATAGTGGGGCGCACACGTCGCCTTTAACTGGATCCTGGCTGTGTTCCGCTGATCATAGAACCAGTTCAAGATCCGTTCGTATTCGTCAGGAGGTATCTCGTCTTCCTCCCTGCCGCGCCCAGTTGGAACGAGCAGGAAGATGTGCAGCGCGTCTGCGCCGAGACTGATGCTGAGATCGAGGATCTTTGAGATCTGGTCGATGTTTTTCTTTGATATCGTGGTGTTGATCTGCAAACTGATGCCAGCGGCACGAATCTCTGATGTTCCGCGTATCGCGCCATCAAACGCGCCCGGCATACCTCGAAACGCGTCGTGCGTCTCTGCATCAGCACCATCGATGCTCACGCTGATCCTTGCGATCCCGGCATCCTTGAGCCGGTGCGCAACATCCGCGGTCATGGCTGTGCCGTTGGTTGCGAGTACCACCCGAAGCCCTTTATCGGTGCCGTACTGCGCAATTTCACAGACATCCTTGCGCATAAGCGGCTCTCCCCCGCTTAAGATGAGTATTGGCTTTGCAAAATCCACGATCTCATCGATCAGGTGAAACGCCTCGTCTGTGGATAACTCATCAGGGTCTGGCTTCTCGGTGGATGAGCCGCGGCAGTGCTTGCATTTTAGATTGCATGCACCGGTGATCTCCCATGCGATCAATCTCGGCTTTATTCCTTTCGGCTCCTTTGTCATGGTCACGGTCACCGTTTTATCATCCCGAGCACATCACATATTTTATCGATCGTATCCGTAACGGTCTGCATCCCGACCTCGTCGGATTCTGCCGGCACCTGTACGAGCCCTCCGAAATGACCGTTATCGCCGACCACGATCATCCCGTGTATGTGCATCCAGTCGTGAATCGCCTGCACCGTCTTCTCCTGTCCACCGTTGCGAGAGGCTCCAATAGCGATCGCACCCCCGACCTTGCCCGAGAGCAGGAACCCCTGCCTCCGGAGCACGCGAGTTCTGTCAAAGAGCGCTTTTAGCTGGGCGGTCATGCATCCGAAGTAGACTGGTGATGCGACGATGATCCCGTCGGCGCGTTCGAGCAGCGGGTATATCTCAGTCATGTCATCCTCAATCGTACACTCCTTCTTATTTTTGCAACCGTCACAGGCTGTGCATGGGGAAACAGTACGCTCCGAGAGGAAAATGCGGTCTACTTCGAAACCCCGGTCCTCTGCCACAGCAAGCGCCATCTCGATCATCTTTTCGTTGTTTCCATCCCTTGTCGGGCTTCCTGATATTCCTATAATATTCATGGTATCTCCTGCATGTATTCAGGCGGTGTAACTTAATAGATTTGCGATTTTGAGGGGGGGTTAACCTCCGGATGGATCTTTCTCGTTTGCGCTTCTTTGACTAACCCCTGCTACGTATTGCATGGTTCACTCATAATCGATAGAATTGATGCGCCCGAACCGATCCTCGAATCTTGCGGTGCTGCCTGCCGCCGCCTGCAGGATCATTAGAGCGTCGAGCGAGGTGACGCTGCCATCACCGCTGACATCCCAGCGCAGATTCGGGCGGGCTGCCACTGCGCGCAGCAAAGCCGTTGGCACGGCGATCTGAAGCGCGGACGTACGTGGGATTGGTTTCGGCATCGCCATCGGGATCACCGACGAGGTCTTCTTTCTATGATTTACCACATTCCACGGGCGCATTGGAAACCGATTGGTGCGTGTGCTTGGGTTGCTTAACAGAACAGATATGTGATGGCAATCACCCTGGACTTTTAGAACGCCAAAGTTTATATCTCGATTGTCTACTTCAATCGCGTCGTTATCATTGGTAATTCTACGTATG
>DAOUXE010000143.1 GCA_030666765.1 Methanosarcinales archaeon | reverse complement strand
AGAGGTGCCCGCGACTCCACACACGCGAAGGCTGCCGATAGCGACCACAGAAAACGGCAGAACCAGGAAAAAGGAGAACCGTCTATCAACAGCTTTCTGACAGGTGGAAAGGACTTTCAACTGGACAGAAAAATGTGTCTGATGAAGAATAGCTCATAAAAATGACGACATACGATACATCGTAACAACCATGAATAAATTTATATGCCGCAAACGTTATGATGCCTCAGAGGGATTATCATGTCAGTCACAATCGAAAAATCAGCTCCAACCAGACTATCTGACGTAGATCTGAAACCGCGCGGGAGGGTTCATCCGAGCCCGTCCACATGGCGAGATCAGATTCTGTATTTCCTGCTTCCGGACCGGTTCAGCGATGGTCGGGAGGATGGACGCCTGCTCTTCGATCGATCAGATCCGGAGCGGTACAGAGCAGATAAGCGCAGATGGATGGAAGGCGGAAAGGTCTTTCAGGGAGGAAATCTCAGGGGCGTTCAGAGCAAACTGGATTATCTCAAAGATCTTGGCGTCACAGCACTCTGGATCGGTCCTATCTGGCGCCAGCGCCCGGATCTGGAGACATATCATGGATATGGCATCCAGAACTTCCTTGATATCGATCCCAGATTTGGAAGCCGCCAGGATCTTAGGGATCTGGTGGATGCTGCACATGAGATGGATATGTATGTGCTCTTGGATGTGATCTACAATCATTCTGGAAATAACTGGTTCTATAGGGATGCCGCCGGAGATGCGGCTGAAACCATGCCTTATCGATTCCAGCCGCCACATTCGTTCGCTGGATGGAGATCTGGAAAGGGTCAGCGGATCGATCGGATCGCTGACATCGATTGTGGAGTATTGCCAGAGGAGTTTCAGGATCAGACCTGGTACACAAGAGCAGGTCAGATCGGAAGATGGGATCCTGAACCATGGGAGGATCCGCTCCATCCGGATGCCGAGTTCAGGCGTGGTGATTTCTTTGATCTGAAGGATATCGACCTGAGCAGGAATGATACACTCACTGCACTGATCCGTGTCTACCAGTACTGGATCAGTCTCTGCGATTGCGACGGATTCAGGATCGATACCGTGAAACATACTGCATGGAAGGGTTCCCGCAACTTCTGTGGAGCCATACGCGAGTATGCCGAGTCGATCGGGAAGGAAAATTTCCTGCTGCTCGGTGAGGTGACAGGTGGCGCACAGATGACACGGGCGTATCTGGAGATCTTTGGTAGAAACATCGATGCAGCACTGGACATCGGTGAGCCGACGATCAGGCTTGCAGAAATGGTCAAGGGACTCGGTGATCCGGATGCGTTCTTCAGTCAGTTTGGTGGTCATGATTCGCTTGGAAGCCACCGGGAAGCAGGACGCTACCATGTATCGATCCTTGATGACCATGACATGGTCGGACGTCCTGGCAAGCATCGATTCTCTGCACACGCCGATATTCCGAACCGATATCAGCAGGTTGCGCATGCTGTCGGCGTGCAACTGTCAACACTCGGGACCCCATGCATCTACTATGGCACAGAACAGGCATTCGATGGTACCGAGGATCGGCATGACCGGACAATCGAGCCGCGTGGTTTCGAGGATCGTTACATCCGCGAGTGCATGTTTGGAGGCACATTCGGTGCATTTGAGACCGAAGGATGCCATTTCTTTGATCAGAATCATCCGACATATCTCCGCATCGCTGCCATCGCACGCATCCGCAATCGAGACGATCAGATCGGTATGGCGCTGCGGCGTGGACGGCAGTATCTACGTGAGACCTCATTTCTTGACCGTCCATTCTCGATTCCAGGATGTGGTGAACTGGTCGCATGGTCCCGCACCTTGTTTGAGCAGGAGGTCTTAATCGCGCTCAACACGCACGGAACAGAGGATCGCGGCGCTGATGTGACGGTTCATGTGGGGATGCACCCTGGTGGATCGAGTATGCGATTCCTGTACAGAGGGGACTGGAGCGATGCAAAGCTGCGAAATCCTCCAGATGAGGTCGTGCCTGTGACACATCTCGATGGACGTGCCACTGTCCGGATCGATCTGCCGCCTGCTGGAATGGCGATTCTTGCGTGAGATGTATCCACTTCAAGATCGATGGTAAATTTTTGGTCTGCACACCTCTTGTCGGCTCAGGATTTTGTAGTAGAATCTTCATAGAATTGCAGACTAATATATCATATAAAATAAATTTATTGTTTGGATCCCATGTAGTGAGACTCCTTAAATAAAAATTTTTAAATTAGTTATAGTTTTAATTTAAGATGTTGTAGTGTCTATTCTATCTTCTATATTGAGGTGTCGAAGGTATTGTGTAATATGCCTTATCTTCTTTTTCCCAATCATTTCAGCTCCTTTAGACGAAAAACCTCATGAAACCACAGAACAGGGAATCATATTACGTAAATTAGGCGGAGTTGTGGCTAGCATAATCTTCCTTCAACACCCGCAGGAGCTCTAATCTTCACCCACCTAAAATCTCCCTGGGTCTGTCCCGATATCGACGATCGCTGGTTTCTTCGCACCCATCGCTTTTTCCAGAGCATCCTTCAGCTCTCCCGGCTCTTTCACCCTGAATCCAACGCCCCCACAGGAGATCGCATACTCTGAGAAATCCGGATTATTAAGTTCGGTGGCAAACTTCGGATACCCCTCTATCATCTGCTCCACGCTTATCATCGCAAGCTCACTGTTGTTCAGGATTATCACGATGATATCCAGATCATTCCTCACCGCGGTCAGGAAATCGCCCATCACCTGGGCAAAGCCACCGTCTCCTGTGATGCAGACGACCTGCCTATCATGAGAAGCCAGTTTGGCTGCAATTGCCGCAGGCAGACCGAACCCCATCGTGGCAAGATACCCGGACATGAGAAGCGTCTGACTCTCCATCAGAAAATTTCGTCCAAACCAGAAGCCGTTGTCTCCAACATCGATTGCTATGATCGCATCCGGATCTATAACCTCTCGCAGCACCTTAAAGATGAACGGAGCCCTCAGAGGCGCGTCCCTCGGGTCTGCCTCTTTCTCAAGCTGAGCATGCCATTCTCTCTTCTCGGTTCTAAAATCCCCTGATACCGTTTGAGTCTCTCGTTCTCCTATGTTGTCCAGTAATTGTTCGATTACCACCCCGCAATCTCCCAGAATGGCAAGTTCTATCGGAAAACCTTTCGCAAGATTCATCGGGTCAATGTCCACCTGAATCGTCCGTTTCCTCGGAATATTCGTCTTCTCAGAGAAAGATGAACCGAAGACCAGTAGCAAGTCGGAATCATCGACACATCTTCGTGCCATCGGGGTTCCGACATCGCCAAGGACGCCGAGAGAAAGAGGAGAGTCCTCAGGAACGATGCCTTTTGCACGAAAAGTCGTTATTATAGGAGCTTTTATTCTTTTAGAGATTGTAATCAAGTTATCTCGTTGATCCCTGGCACCCCAGCCAGCGATTATCACCGGACGCTCTGCCTGTTCTATCAGACCCACCGCTCTCTCGATCAGCCCGGTATTTGATATCCTGAGATCCGGAATCCGCCCTTCCATTGGTTCTATATCTGCTTCAAGCGGTTCTTTCTGAATATTGTTTGGAATTGCGAGGTGAGAAACGCCCCGTTCCAGCAGGGCATGCCTCAAAGCCAGTGTCACAAGTTCAATTGTCTGCCTTCCCGAGTTTATCGTCTTATTGAAGACGCAGAAGGAATTGAAGAGTGCGTCCTGATCAATCTCCTGAAAGCTTCCGGGTCCCACATACTGGAGCTTGACCTGACCTGTGATTGCTAACACCGGAGCACGATCCATCTTCGCATCATAAAGACCTGTGATCAGGTTGGTTGCGCCAGGTCCTGCTATTGTCAAGCAGACGCCCACCTTCCCGGTCAGCTTGGCGTATGCGGATGCCATGAGAGCTGCCGCTTCCTCATGCCGCACCTTTATAAACTTTACCTTATCTTGTCTGCGTATCGCATCAACCAGACCAAGGCAGGTCGTACCTGGAAGCCCGAAGACATATTCCACGCCCCATGAAGAGAGCCCGGCAACTATCACATCAGAGACCGTTCTATCAGGCATAACTTCTAACTGATGTCCCGTGTTATTAAAGCTTTTGTGAAATTCACATGTGTTTGTTTGAAGCCCACCCGCTCATAAAACCGCTGCGCATCGACCCATCTTTTTCTTGTCGTAACTTCGATTGCGACGCAGCCCCGCTTCTCTGCCGCCTCTTCAAGTCTTGATACAAGCTCTGCGCCGATACCTCTGCTGCGAACTGTTTCATGCACGACCAACTCCTGAATCTCCCCGGCAGGTCCAACATGATGGAGCTGGGGTTCGATATGGAGACTTCCAAAACCAACAATAACCCCATCGCTCTCTGCGACATAATATAGCACGCTTTTAGAGTGGAGATTCCGAGAAAAGACATCGTGGAACGCCTTCCGGTCGAGCGGAAACCCCATAAGTGCTGTGATCAGGTCATAAACCGATCTTTCATCAGATTGTATCGCCGGTCGGATCAGGGTCATACTATGTTATCCCAACAACTGTCATATAAATAACACTTTCCTCTGGGGTGTCCACCTCTTATAGAGCGTTCACTCGTCGTTGCAGGGCGCAATCGTTCTGGCAACTGCCAGGAATCGATTAGCGGCTGAGGCTAACGTCACGTCATCTGCTATGTGCGCACAATCCAGATACGCGTAAAAAGGTGGTCTTTTCGTTGCATCCGGGTTTGGTGATAGGGTGATGAAAGGATGTGTATACCCCGTACTGAATTGGTCCCATTT
>DAOUXE010000110.1 GCA_030666765.1 Methanosarcinales archaeon | reverse complement strand
ATTGTCCATTGAGGACGGGGTGACAAAAAGGAACAAAAATGGCAAGGTTTTGGGATGTGGAACTCACCCGAATATGGAGAGTTTTCATCACCCCATCCCCCACCTACACGCCCTTATTTTTCAACCAGTTTTTGGATGGTCTTTTCAAGTTCTGCGATCTTATCTGCCAGACGGAGAAGATCATCCTTCGATGCGACCTTTGACCTCTCAATCGCGTTCTGCACACCACCCGAGATTTTTTCCTCGAATTCCTGCATCTGTCTCGTTTTCTCGGTCATGAGTTCGTGAACGAGGGTTTTTCCTTCCTCTTTACTCACCTCTCCTCTTTCAACGAGTTCGTCTACGACTTGCTTGAGCTTCTCCTCGGTTATGGACAGCACACCAATTCCAAGGAGCCCTATCTTCCTGAGTGATTCTATCATGACAATCCTCGCATTATCAGATAATTCCTATCTGCCATAACCCTTCCGGTGCTATACAATACAGGACTGGAAAAGTTTAACATGATGCGGATAGTTAACCAAGTAAGCATCTAACACGCGGGCAGGGGACAATAATGCACATACATAAAATCGGAGTTATTTCACGCACATACCGCCATATCGGGCGTTACCGCCAGATTCTTACGGTTCTGTTCAGATATGGCTTTGGTGACATGATAGATGCCCTGCATATCGGGCGTTATGTTGATATCGCACTCCCAAAAAAGATCAAAAGAGAGCGGGATCGAATCGAGGAACTCACCATGCCGGAACGAGTGCGGATGGCGATGGAAGAACTCGGACCCACATTCATCAAGATGGGGCAGATTCTATCCACACGCCCCGACCTGATCCCGATGGAGTTCATAATCCAGTTTGAGAAACTCCAGGATACGGTGCCGCCGTTTCCATTCGAGGATGTCAAGACGACGATCGAATCCGAACTGGGAGCCCCGATTTCCACGATATTTCAGGATTTTGATGAGACTCCGGTCGCAGCAGCATCCCTTGGGCAGGTGCATCGCGCCAGACTCGCAACCGGCGAGGATGTGGCTGTCAAAGTGCAGCGTCCCGACGTTCGGAAGACAATTGAGGTTGATACGGAGATTATGCTTCATCTGGCAATGCTTCTTGAGCAGAATGTGGATGCGTGCCGGATATACAACCCTATACGGATTGTTACGGAGTTTGCGGACTCTCTTAAGAAGGAGATCAATTACAGGAATGAGGCGTTTTATATCGAGCGATTTGCAAGACAATTTCTAAACGATCCAACGGTTTACGTGCCAGGAGTCTTTTCGGAGGCAACAACTACGAAGGTTCTCACGATGGAGTATATCGATGGCGTCAAAGCATCTGATATCGAGCGGCTGGACAAGGGGGGTTTTGACAGGAAAGTGATAGCAGCACGCGGCGCAGACCTGATCTTCAAGCAGATCTTTGTGCATGGCTTCTTCCATGCCGATCCACATCCGGGAAACATCATGATTCTGCCGGATAACGTTATCTGCTACCTGGATTTCGGGATGATGGGGAGAATCGACAGACAGACGAGAGAAGATATCGTAGATCTCACAATTGCAGTCGTACGCCAGAACGAGGTGAAAGCGACTGATGTGCTGTTGCGGCTTACCACGCAGGATGTGCCGATCGATCGCCGAAGACTGGAACTGGATGTTTCTGACCTGACGATGCAGTACCTCGGAAAACCGCTGAAGGAGATCGATGCGGGGCAGATTTTGCGCCAGTCTATGGATCTGATCTCGCATCACCGTTTACAGATTCCGCCAGACCTCTTTATGATGAGTAAGGCGGTCTCAACGGTCGAAGGACTTGGAACTGTGCTTGACCCTGATTTTGACTGTGCCAGTGCAGCAACCCCGTTCATCAAACACATCCGAATGGAGCGAATGCATCCAAAACGCGTGGCATCAGATATGTTAAACTCCGGAACTGAGATCGTCCACCTCTTTAAAGAGATTCCAGGGGGTTTACGTGACATCCTGAAGCAGGCAAAGAGCGGAGAGACCACGATCAAGTTTGAACACCAGGGACTTGAGCCGATACAGAAAACTCTTGATCAGGTCAGCAATCGCATCAGTTTCGCGATCGTTCTGGCATCGCTTGTTGTGGGCTCAGCGTTGATCGTGCTCGCAGAAATCCCGCCATTGTGGCATGAAATCCCGGTAATCGGAATCGTCGGGTTTCTCGGTGCCGGCATGATGGGGTTCTGGCTTCTCTTCTCGATTCTCAGGCACGGGCAGATGTAGGCGGCGTTTTGCAGCACAACCTCACGTAACCTCCCGCACGAGAAGCGTTCGCAGCAAGAAGATTGCGGGGATGATCTCAAGCCGCCCGATCCACATATTGAGTATCAGCATGATCTTGCCTGCGGCAGGAAGACTTGCCGTGGTGATGCCGGTTGAGAGCCCGACATTGCTCTGTGCGGATGCCACCTCAAGGATCACACAATCGAGATTGAAACCTGCCGGCACCACATAAAGGAGCACCACAACACCCACTATGAGAACGACGATCCACAGATTCAGGAGCATCGAAACTTCTTCGAGTTCTGCGTTCTTGTGGTCCTCTGAGAGCGTTCTATTTCCGATGTGGTATGCAATGACCGCCTCCTTTGGAAGTGCAATCTTTTTAAGCCACCATCCGACCCCTTTGACCAGCATGACCACTCTCATCGTCTTTATGCCGCCGGAGGTTGAGCCGGCAGTGCCTCCAATGATCATCGCGATGACCAGGATGATATGGGCGGTCGGAGTCCACCGGTGCATATCGGCGGTCTGAAATCCCGTGCAGGTGATCGCCGAGACGAACTGGAAGACCGAGTCGCCAGAAATGGTCGCGATATCACAATTCCCCTGCGAGAAGATGTTCTCGAGAACAAGCAGAGTTGCGCCGACCAGAACCATCGCAAAGATCGCCCTGCACTGTATGTCTTTTACGTACGAGGACATCTTCCGCGTGATCACCTGATAATGCACCAGAAACGGTATCGCACCTGCCAGCATGATCGGGATGAGTACGATCTCAATTATTGTGCTGTGGTACTCTGCGATGCTCCCGTCTGTGACTGTGAAGCCGCCGGTGCCAATCCCGGTCATCGCACAGTTTATGCTGTCCCAGAGCGGCATCCCTGCCAGCCACAGAAGCCCGACACCAGCTGCGGTCAGTGCAAGATAGACCCGCCAGATCGTGCGGATGGTGTCCCTGATCCGGGGGGTGATCTTTGTGTCCCTGCCTTCGGCATGATAGAGCGCATACATGTATGTCCCGGGTCTTGTAATGATCGATATCACGAGCACGATCACGCCAACGCCGCCAAGCCACTGCATAAAACTCCTCAAAAACTGCAGGGTGTGCGAAAGTTCTGATGGGTGCGCAATCATGGTGAGACCGGTTCCGGTCCAGCCAGACATGCTCTCGAAGTACGCATCGAGAAATGGTATATGGGAGCTGAGCATAAAAGGAATTGCACAGAAGAGCGGTGCGATGAGCCAGCCCAGTGCTGCGATTGTCATGGCGTGTCTCGCCTCGAGCACGTCATCTGTTTTGAAGAGATACTTGAGGCATAACCCGAGAAGAAGGGACGTAGATGCCGGGATCAGGCAGCCCGGTATCATGGAGTACTCCCGGAAGATGATCGGAACTACGATCACGGATAACAGAACACCTCCGAGCACGATCAGGAGGTCGCCGATGTTGCGGCACAGGATTGTAAGGTCTTTTGATGGCAAGATATGGGCTCCGAGTTCTTTTTAATTTTGGAGACCTATCAGCCGCTATGCCGCCCAAACCGCTTCGTCAGCCACTTCTCGATCTCGATTGCAAAGAACCCGGGGAGCGCAAAGAGGATCATCAGCCACCACCAATCAAGCGGGAGCGGTGCCGTTCCGAGAATGGCATTTCCGATCGGATGGTAGACAATTGTAAGCTGCGTCACAATGGTTAGCACCATCCCTCCAAGCAGCCATCGATTCGAGAACGGGTTGAACGTGAATGCCGACTCTGTGATCGATCGTGCGGTTACGACGTAGCAGAGGTGCACCAGCACAACGGTTGTGAATGCGGCGGTCTGCGCCCGTGTGAGGACATCCGGGTGGAGCACCGCAGATCCATCGATTGCAGGCATCCCGTAGTGGTAGTATATCGCAAACCCGGAGATCGCCATCACGATGGAGACCAGCCCGACCTTCTTGAAGAACGGGGGGTCGGTGATCCGTTCATCCGGATCCCTTGGAGGTTTTTCGAGCAGATCCTTCTCCATCGGTTCCATGATAAGTGGGAGCGCGAGCGCCACTGCGTCGAAGAGGTTGATCCAGAGTATCTGAACAGGTGCGAGCGGAAGCCGATCCTGAAATAGTATCAGAAACGGCGCAAGCAGTATCGCCCCAAGAACGAGCAGCGCCTGCCCGCCGTTTGTTGGGAGCGTGTACAGGATGACTTTTTTGATGTTGTCGTAGACGTATCTGCCTTCTTCAACGGCAGAGACGATCGTTGCGAAGTTGTCATCGGCAAGGATCATGTCAGAGGCTTCCTTACTAACCTCGGTTCCTGTGATCCCCATGGCGATCCCGATGTCAGCGGCTTTCAGTGCCGGAGCATCATTAACGCCATCACCGGTCATGGCGACGACCTTTTCGTGTTTCTGAAACGCTTTTGTGATCCTGAACTTGTCTTCTGGCGCAACCCGTGCATAGACCGACACGTTCGGAACGAGATCGTAGAGTCGATCGTTGTCCATCTTCGAGAGTTCCCCCCCGGTGATCGCCCTCTCTGCGTCGATTCCGAGTTTCCGGGCGACCGCTCTTGCGGTCATCTCATGATCTCCTGTCGCCATCACAACCCGGATCCCGGCACTCTTGCACCTCGCAACCCCGTCTATCGCCTCATCTCTTGCCGGATCGATCATCCCCTGGATGCCGAGAAAGGTCATATTCGTTAGATCGCTCAGGTCAATCGAACTACTCTCAGAAGACACCATTTTATATGCCATGGCAAGCAGCCTTAGCGCTTCTTCTGCCATCTCGTCCGCTTTTGCGAGTATCTCAACCTTGTCTATCGGCTTGATCTCGCCATCAACCATTCGGGTCTGGCACATCTCGAGAACCCGCTCTGGCGACCCCTTCACAAAGAGTATGTGCTTTCCGTTCCCCTCGTGCAATGTAGCCATGTACTGCTGCTCTGAGTCAAACGGTATCTCGTCCAACCGATGTAGCGGCTCGGCGAGTCCATCAATACCCACTTTTATCGCGGAGACGCGCAGAGCGCCCTCGGGCGGGGCTCCAAAGACACTATAGATGCCCTTCTGCTCGATTTTTGCATCATTGCAGAGGTAAACCCCTTTTAAAGTCT
>DAOUXE010000272.1 GCA_030666765.1 Methanosarcinales archaeon | reverse complement strand
TCCTGAACATATGGCTGCCCATGAGGAGAGATGGCGATCGTCCGGAAATTGGGACATGTCAACTCCGATCTCGGCGATTACTGATGCTCCAGTGACCTCACCAATTGCTGGATGTGTCCGGATAAGTTTGAACTCCTTTTCGTATGGTTCGAGCTTTCGATAGATCTCTTCATCCAATTCACCGATCTGGCTGGAGAACGACTCGATATGCTCGGTATGCATCTTCAGCAGGAATCTGTGATGGTCTGTGACCCTGCCATCAATCACCTTGATGAGAAGTCCGATCTTAGTCCGGAGTGGTTTGCTTCACGTATAAAGTGTCCTACTTTCATTTGAAACATAACCAGTAACTATCTACGTTTCATTGAGATTTGAGTTAGTTTGCGGATTTTGGGTATTGTTTTCTGTTCTTCGAGGGAAATGCCTGGGATATTTGTCTTATGTATGATGACTTGTTTTGGCCGTTTTCGACTCGACCAGAAAAAATTAAAAAGTTTCGCAATCGAGAACAGTCTGATACTCACATCAGCACATAGGGTCAAACAAGGGTGATCCATGCAAGATCCACGATCCTGCGCATCACCTCGCGCACAGGCACGCCGGTCTCCTGCGCAATCGTCTTCGCATCCTCAAACTCGGCTGATATGGAAAAGATACAGCCGCCTTCATCGGTCGCTATCTTGACCGCTGCATCCCACTCCATGCCATCGATCTCGATCCTGACCGACTCCATCTTCCGCTTTGCGATCAACCTGTGCTTGGTAGGGGATATCCGCACACCAAGCGAACCGGTCTCCTCGATGATCCTCTGTGCGATCCGCGCTGAGTCTCCGGGTTTTGCGATCACCTGGATCAGATGCCCGCTCCGTCCTTTCTTCATCGTCGCAGGAATCACGATCGCGTCATGCGCACCCATCGCCATCAGTTCATCGATCAGGTTGCCGAGCACCTCGCCGGTCACGTCATCAACCGAGGTCTCGAGCACCTCGACAGTATCCAGCAAGAGGGACGCACCCCCACCCCTCCCAATATCCGTACCCGCACCCTTGATATGAACAGGACCTTGGACACGACTCTGCCCCTGATCCCTGCGCTCATCTTCGCACCGTATGACACGCAGCACGTTCGGAATATCGAGATCCGCGTTCCCTGCCCCGTATCCGATACCGGTTGCGACACATCCGCCGCCACTATCACCACTACTACTACCACTACTACTACCACTACTACTACCACTACTACTACCACTACTACTACCACTACTACCACTACTACTACCACTGTTGCCTCCACTACCACCGGGTTCTGTCCGACCTACCAGATGCGCGAGTATCGCGGCACCGGTTGGGGTCAGCAATTCATACTCGATGCTCCCGTACTCCCACGAAAGCCCGGAACCTGCGAGGATCCCGAGTGTGGCTGGTGCTGGCACCGGACATCTCCCGTGCGCAGTATCCACAAACCCCCTGCCTGTGGCGATCCGGGCGCAGAAGGCCTGCGAAGGCGCGAGAGCGTGGATCGCAGCAGATGCGCCGACCACATCTGCTATGGCATCCGCCTGCCCGAGTTCGTGGAGATGGAGTTCGTCTTCGCTCACACCGTGAACCCTCGACTCTGCCGAGGCGATGCGGCTGAAGATGGCGAGCGCGTCTCCAACGATGGGATTTGGCAATCCTGACGACCTGATATCGCTTGCGATCTCATGATATGTGCTGGTTTCAGATTTGTTTGCGATCTCTGACACGCGGACCCGGGTTGCAGAGATCCCTTTCTTCTTAGTCCTTTCGATATCCACGGTGACTGGCGCTACCGATTCCATGATCTCTTTGATGTGCGCGGGATTGGCTCCAAGATCGATTAAGGAGGCGATGATCATGTCCCCGGATGCGCCCATGAACGGATCGAAGATCAGGCAGGTCATGGTTGGTTATATGTGCGCAGGTGTACATAATGGTGCAGGTTTCCGCCCGCGTGGGCAGCATAAGTCTGTCAAAATGGTTGTGTTGATCTGTGGATGGCAGACTCGCACGGGAAGTACATCGCAGATGATGCGGGGCTCGCCTTCGCATGGGTCGGGTTCCTGGTGTATGATCGGGTTGGCTACCAGCGAAGAGCGATCATCGGGTATGGCGGCGGGATCGATCTTGTCGATCGGATTACGAACGCGATCCCAGATCACACGGATTCGGCGTGAATGCAATAGCACTGTTCGGGATGGGGGCGCTCATCCTGACAGTGCTGTGTGGTGAATGTGTGAGAATTTTTTATAAAAGATCTGCCAAGATATTTTCGCAAGTCTTATATATGATGCACTCCCGGTTAACGTGTATGGGGCGCAGAGAACTCCGCCATGATCGACACACGGTTTGCTTGCGCTGGATGGGATTATCCGTAAGACCTGCAAGGGTCTTAACATCGAGATCCTCGATATGGCAGTGAACGTGGATCATGTTCATTTGTTCATAAAATATCCTCCGAAGTATTCTGTGAGCTATATAGTCAAGAGAATAAAAGGGAGGAGTAGTAGAGAACTGCCAGAAAGCATTTCCACACCTCAAGGAATGGTGCAGTAAAAGTCTCTGGGCACCATCATGTTTTCATGGCTCGGTTGGTCATGGATGGGGGGTTGTGGATAGATATATACAGAATCAGGAGAAGCCGAATGCGAAAACGCTATGTACAGGCCTTGGACTTAAGTCCGGGGTTTAGTGACT
>DAOUXE010000269.1 GCA_030666765.1 Methanosarcinales archaeon | reverse complement strand
TTTTTCGTTGGAACCATCTCCAGCGCGTCCTTCACAACTTCCTTTGTCGTTTGGGAAACCATCGCGGGACCACTCAACAAGAGACTAGTGAAACCACTCTTCGACTGGTCACGTTCCAACCGTTTTAACTTCCCAAAAACAGATTCAATCACTTCACTGCTTCCCAAAAGTCGTTCTCCGGGTTTAGCCTTGGATGATTCTTCTCGAACAAAATTAAGAAGCTCTTCGCGGACTTTTATCGTTTGCTCCGTATGAGCTTGATCTGATAAGAGGTTCTCCAGCTCCGGATAAGAATCAGTACACAACCCCTGCGTTCTCACGAAGTTCTCTGTTGTTGTCACGATATCAAGAAGTTCTCCCCATTCCTTTATATTCTTGCAAAACCCCGTCACCCAACCAAACTTCTCCTCAGAATGACGATCTACATCTGCCCGTGCCTGAGAATCGAGAAGAGAAGCCAGAACCCCATTATCCCTGCACCAAGAAACCCGATGATTCCGATTACCGGGATGTCTTGCCACAATGGCGGAATTCCTGCGAGCACGATGAGCGAGGAGCTCATGACAAGCGATGCCAGAACGATAGCGAAACTGATGCGATTGCTGACCTGATCAAGAGTTTTCTGCATCGGCTCAAGTCCCTGATGTTCAAACTTGATCATAGTCCCTCCACTCTTTGCCTGCTTCAGGATGTCACGGAACGTCCCTGGAATCTCTTTTAAGAAGTGGATGATCTCATCCCCAGAGTTTAACACATCAGCTGCCACGCGTTTTGGATGCGTCCGCTCCATCCGGATGCGTTTGATGAACGGGGTTGCTGAACCAACAAAGTCAAAATCAGGGTCAAGCACCGTTCCAAGTCCTTCCACCGTTGTAACCGCCTTAATCATCATGAAGAGGTTTGGCGGAATCTGTAAACGGTGATGTGCGACAAGATCCATAAACTGGCATAAGAGCCGCCCTGCATTGATCTCTTTTAATGGTTTTCCAATGTACTGCATCGTCATGTCAGACACATCCAGTTCCATCTTTCGGCGATCTACCGGCACATCCTGAGTAGTGAGCCGCAGCAGTGCATCGGTCGCTTTTGCCTCGTTCTGGCGCACGACTGCAACTACGAGATCCACGATCTCATCTCTGGTCTGCCTGTCGATACGCCCCATCATCCCGAAATCCAGATAGCAGATCACGTTACCAGGTAGTATCACGATATTTCCAGGGTGTGGATCGGCATGGAAGAAGCCATGCACAAGTATCTGCTCGAAGATCAGGTCTGCGCCGCGTGCTGCGATTACGCTCCTGTCAAGACCCCGCGCTTCCAGCCGATCGATATCAGATGTTTTGACACCATCGATGTACTCCATCGTGAGAACACGCGCTGTTGTCGCACCGGAAAAGACTTTTGGCACGTAAACCGTCGGATCGTCCAGAAACTGTCTTGAAAATCGATCTATATAGAACGCCTCGTTGTTATAATCAATCTCCTTCTTAATAGTGTCTGCAAATTCCGTAACAATCCTTGTGGGGTTATATATCTGGTACGCATCCACATTCCGCTCCAGAAGCGTTGCCAGATGAAACATAATCTCCAGATCAATCTCGATCGTCTTTTTGATGTCAGGACGCTGCACCTTGACAGCCACGTCCTCTCCGGTTGCGAGTGTGGCGCGATGCACCTGTCCGATAGACGCTGCTGCAACCGGAGTCTCGTTAAAGTCCTGAAATATTGTATCCATCGTGGCACTCAGTTCGGATTCGATCGTCCTCTTAACATCCTCGAATGGAAACGACGGAACCTTATCCTGAAGCTTCTCAAACTGGGTGATGAACTCCATCGGGATCAGATCAGGGCGTGTGGACAGAATCTGCCCCATCTTAATGAAGGTGGGACCGAGTTCTTCCATCGATAGTCTCACCCGTTCCGGTAGTGTTAACTCCCCGATTCGCCCTTGCTCTCTCCTGATCTTTTTAGGGAGTGCGATATCAACATAACGCCCTATATGTAGGGCACCTATCACATCGCCGAAGCCGTATCTGAACAGAACCACAAGAATCTGACGGTAACGCTCAATGTGGCGATATGTACGTGAGATAACTCCAATTTTGTGTATGGGCATTATTTTTCACCAGCATTTATTCGGCTACACGCATCATTAAAACTTTTCCAGTCCCAGTTCCAAAAGATATATGGTAGATGGATGTCTTGCAATAGTAGGAGGATTACTATGATGGAATCACTTAGAAAGCTGGGACTTCTTGGAATTGGTGCAATATCCACCACCGAGGAGAAAGTCAAGCAAGTCGTGAACGAACTCGTCGAGAAAGGAGAGATGAGTGCCGATGAAGGAAAAACCCTGGTTCACGAACTCCTGACCGAGAAAAAGAAGCAGATGCAAGAGTTCGATGAAAAAATCTCGAATGAGGTGCAGAATATCATCGGTAAATCAAAGATCGCATCGAAGGACGATGTTTCTCGTCTGGAAGATAAGATCGCAGAACTTGAAAAAACCATAGAAAAACTCCTCGAAAAATAAGGAGAATATGTGTATCTCGTTGAGGGATGCTGATAACGGTGAAAGCACTGATGAGATAATTGGCCGAATGCAGGGTCATTGATCCGGTACCGTATTTCAGCAGTGCCACACTATTCTGTGCGGTATAGGGAACTCACAAATAAAAATCTCCCACCCACCAGTTTTCTGATTCTGACGGATTCTGTGGTTTTCAAAAGATGTCGGAAGAAACTTATTCATCCTTTGCGC
>DAOUXE010000166.1 GCA_030666765.1 Methanosarcinales archaeon | reverse complement strand
CGTAGCGGTTGAACATGTACTCGACCCGGAAGATGATCGCTTCTACAGCCCCCTCCGGAGTTCCGCTGTCGATTCTGCCTCGCTTAAAGACTTCCGGATACCTCCGTTCGAGTTCCCAGATCCTGTCCTTGAACTGTGGTACGCTGGTCTCGCCACGCATCGTTGAGAGGAAGAGATCGTTTGTCGCAAGCGTGCAATCCGCCATATCGACGTCCTCCTCAGTCTCCGCGATCGCCTTTAAGCGGGACGCCCACTTTGAGCTTCGCTCTATTGTGTGGTATACGAGATCCATGTCGCCGTAGACCGTCTCAAACTGGATTCTCGTGTGGCATGCATCGATCATCTTTCTGTATAGTCCTTCTGTTAGCATGTTATCACACTCCTGTTACCGTGTGTGCTGCTACTTCTGCCCACTGGTAGACTAGATCTCCCGGCGCAAAGAAAAGCGCAATCAGTGCGATCACTGCGATTGCCAGCACAAAGACGTACGTCGACGGCTCGACAAATGCTTCGCCCTGTGGTTCGCCCCAGTACATCCGCATGACTACCTTCGCATAGTAGTATACTGAAAGTGCTGAGTTTAGCACGCAGATTATCGCAAGTCCCAGGAGCCCTGCCTCAATCGTTGAGAGGAAGAGCACGAACTTACTCGTGAATCCGAAGAGCGGTGGAATACCTGCAAGCGAACAGAGCAGTAGCGCAAACAAAAACGCTGTCATCGGAGCGCGTTTTCCAAGACCGTCATAGTTGTCGATATGGTTCGGATCATCGACCTTGCCCTTCGACAGGATCATGTATGCGATCGCTCCAACAGCAATGAAAGCGGCGGCTTTTCCGATTGCATGAGAGAATGCGTGCATCAGCCCACCTGTAACTGCGAGGTTCACGGCTGAATCGGGTGCATTCCAGTATGCTACAACCACGAAGACGACTGCTATGTATCCTGCGTGTGCGATCGAGGAGTATGCAAGCATCCGCTTGACACTCGTCTGCACGACCGCAAGAATATTGCCGACAGTCATCGTCACGACCGCGAGGATCATGAATGCGATATACCAGTCCACTTTCATCGCAACGAGTCCGACGATGAATATCCTGAATGCAGCAGCAAATCCCATCTTCTTCGATCCCGCAGCAAGAAGTGCCGACACGATCGACGGTGCTCCCTCGTATGTGTCTGGCGCCCACATGTGAAACGGCACAAATGCCATCTTAAACCCGAATCCTGCGATTAACATAACCATCGCAAGCAGTATCGCAGGCGTTGCAGCCAGACCCGGATTCGCTCCGAAGACCGAAGCTATCGTATCGATGTTCGTCGAACCGGTTAGCCCGTAGATGTAGGATATACCAAAGACCATCAGCGACGAGGATAGTCCTCCGATTAAGAAGTACTTCAGAGCCGCCTCGATCGACTTTGGATCGCGCTTGTCAAAGCCAGCCAGTGCATAAGTCGATATACTGGCGAGTTCGAATCCGATGAAGAGTGCCAGCAGGTCCTTTGACATGGCAACAACCATCATTCCGACGGTTGCAAGCAGCATCATTGAGTAAAACTCATCCTGACGCGGATTGTCGCCATACGCTTTCAGCGCTGCGATCGCAACGAGAACTCCTACGATCAAGAACATCGCGCCAAAGATCTGAGAGAATGGATCGACCACGATTGCGCCGTAGAACGGTGCGGAATCGAATGTGGCGGTCAGGTTCCAGTCTTTGAGTATAAGCCCGAGAGATGCAAGCAGCCCTACAAGGGTTATGTACCCGAGAATCTTCTTCTGCGCGATAAAGAGTCCTGCAAGCAGCACTATCACTGCTGTAACAATCAGGAGTGCTTCCGGAAGCAGTGCTGTGTAGTCTACCATGGGAATGCACCTCCAGCTGCTACATGAACTCCGCCTATCGGCAGGATGTCACCACTTAAGAGGAAATACTCAGCAGTGGTCTGCATCATGCCTATAATCGGCTCCGGCCAGATGCCGAGTATCACAAAGATAATCGTCCAGATCGCAAGCGGTGTGAACTCATACCACTTGATCTCCTTGATGTCTCCGAGGTACTCGTTGTACGGACCAAACATCGTTCGCTGCACAGCCCATAGATGGTAGCCGGCAGTAAACGGAATGCTAATTGCTGCAAGAATCACGAAGATCGGCATCGTGTGGTAGCTTCCTGAAAGTATTCCGAACTCTGCCACAAATCCGCTGCAGAGCGGAAGTCCGAGTGATGCAAAGAATCCTACAATCATGAGGATTGCCAGTTTCGGCATCTTCTTGGTGAGTCCGCCAAGGTCGTCGATGATCCTTGTGTGCGTATGGTGCTCAATCACACCGCAGCAGCCGAAGAGCACGCATGTAATGATCCCGTGTGAGAACATCTGGAACATTGCTCCAGTGTGCGCCACAACTCTAGCTGGATCTATTCCTGCAAGAACGCTTGCTGCAACACCAAGGGAGATGAATCCCATGTGCCCGATACTCGAGAATGCAACAAGCTTCTTTAAGTCCTTCTGTGCGAGTGCAGCAAACGGACTGTAAAGGATGCTTACTAGCCCGAATAGCGCGATTAAGTAGATGAACCACGTGGATGCAACTCCCATCATCGGTAACAATACCCGGAAGAGTCCGTAGCCGCCCATCTTCAGAAGGACGCCTGCAAGTATGATACTACCGATCGTTGGCGCCTCAACGTGCGCATCGGGAAGCCAGGTGTGGAATGGTACTGACGGCATCTTCACCATAAATCCGAACATGATTGTTACGAAGATGAAGTCGAGCCAGTACTGGCCAAATTGACTGAGTGCGCCGGTTTTGTATGATTCGAGCAGCAGCGGGATATCAAATGTGTACGTCCCGGTAGCTAGTCCGTTGAAGTAGTACAGCGCAAAGATCCCGAGCATCATCAGAACGCTTGCGATATGCGTGTAGATCAGGAACTTAATCGCAGAGTAGTCCTTTCTGGGTCCGCCCCATATTCCTATTAGGAAGAACATCGGCAGAAGCGTAAGCTCCCAGAATACGTAGAACATGAAGAAGTCCAGCGACACAAATACGCCGATCAATGTCAGGTCCATCAGAAGCAGAAGTGCGAAATACTGGTTCGGTCTCTTGCCCTCGCTCCATGAGTACACTGCACAGAGAGCGCAGACGATCGTTGCCAGTAGCACCATTGGCAGACTGATGCCGTCCACACCGACGTGATAGCCGATGCCGATTGATGGCATCCATGTTCCGGATTCCTCAAACGCATAATGCGTAACCGTGTTGAAGTTCGCATCATACATTATGTACATCAATATCGCGATTGCGAGTGCACCAAACGATGATACGAGTGCAACGCCTCTTGCCTGTGCTGTAGTCTTTGTTAGCAGGGATAGTATCGCTCCTGCGAGTAATACCAGCATGAGAATTGTTATTAGTCCCATATTAACCTCCTCTGATCATAAGAACTAATATCATCAACATACTCACCCCAAAGATAACCGCGGTTGCGTAGTTCTGGACAACACCGGTCTGGAGCTTTCTGCTGACCTGCCCTGACTGGATCGTAATCCAGCTTAGTAGGTTGACCACGCCGTCGATTACGTACCTGTCGAGCACATCCCAGAACGTGAAGACCGTCATGATGATCTTCTCTGCGATGATGTCCTTGAAGAGGTAATCGAGGTAGTACTTGTTCCAGAGAATCTGGTAGAGTGGGTTGTCTTTCTTCACATACTTGCTCACATCGACACGGTTCTTGTAGTATACCATCGTCGCGATTGCAAGACCTGCGATCATCAAGAGAAGCGGCAGATATATCACGGCCGCGGGTATGTGGTGGTGAACTCCGTGTTCAAGCAACGTGTTTCCTCCGAGATGGCCGATCTCATGGAGATCAAGTCCGGGATATACGCCAGTCGCTGTGTGCGTCTCATGAACAAACGTCTCCTCAAGGAAGTGCCAGAATTTTGTGCCGCCTCCTGTGATAATTCCCAGGAAGAGCGCAAAGAACGCGAGTACAACAAGTGTCGTCCGCATCCAGAATCCGCATTCGTGTGGGTGTACTGCAGGATAGCTCTTTGGAACACCTGTCATTGCAAGGTACCATGCCCTGAAGGTATAGGTCGCTGTGAGTATTACGCCGAGCACAAGGAAGATCCATGGCAGGTATCCAAGTGGACCCGGATCGTGTACGGACGCATAGAGATATGCCTCCTCAATGATTCGGTCCTTGCTGTAGTATCCGGCAGTGAATGGGAATGCAATCAGTGCGAGCGCTCCCGCAAGCATCGTCCAGCCGGTCCACGGCATTCCCCTAATTAAGCCACCCATCTCCTTGAT
>DAOUXE010000161.1 GCA_030666765.1 Methanosarcinales archaeon | reverse complement strand
ATACTTGGACATGTTGCTCACAATAGAGGGTGCGATCGCAAGTTTTTACCGGGAGGATTCAACGTTGAAGGATGGTGATGTTATAAAGGCATTGAAAAATCTTAAAAAAGGTTTGACGAAAGAATATCCGGCTGGATGCCTGGAAGACCAGATTCAGATGCGTATCTGTGTTATCGCTAGCTACAAGAGCCATACTAAGAAGGAAGTGCGAATCTGTCTGGCACATATATTAAAGTCAGTAAGATCACACAGACGGGTTGATGGTATCAGAGGGTATCTGAACTTCATCGCAGATTACATTTAAATCGAATCCGGTTTCAGTGTTTCAGCTTGCCCGCATCTCCAACAATAATATACACCGGATTTGCTGGCTTAAACGCGGTCTCTCCTGCAAGTTCATATCCTTTCGAGACCTGAACGTGAATTACCTCCTCAAATATTCCAAGCGACTTCATGCATCCGATGATCCGAACCGTGGTCTCGATCCGAGCCGCATTTGCGACCACCCGCGCTCGGACTTTGGCGCAGATCCCCTCAAGTACACTCTCGACATTCTTTGTGCCTCCGATAAATGCGCAGTCGATGCGGGCGGGCAGATCCGCAATAGCTTCGGAAGCCTCGCCGTGAACAAGCGTCACTTTGTCAGAGATTCCTGCGGCAGCGAAGTTCTGCTCTGCCACTTGTATAGCTTCGTCCCTGATGTCGATTGCGTAGATTGCGCCCGCGAATATCGATGCCGCGATCGAGACCGCACCTGTGCCGCAGCCAATGTCGCAGAATGTGTCGCCTGGGTGGAGTTTGAGTTTCGCGATTGTGATTGCGATGATCTCTGGTTTGGTTGGGCTTGCTGAGAGCATGGTAAAGACCTATTCATATTTTTCAGCGGTTGTTACTGCTTTGAATCACTCTTTGATCCCCCATACATGACAGAAACCGAAACACCCCAAACAATTTCATCTATCCTATCTTTCCCACCGCATTTCTTCAAGATCCTGTCGATATTCTGATTATATTCGGCAAACAGTTTTTCAAGGATATTTTTACCCATGGCATCTCCTATTTTTGGCGGCGGTTGTATTTAGCACTTGCTTTGCGATCTAAAACACTTTCGCATATCTGCCAACCACACTTCACTACCTATCACCACACCTGAATAGCCCACACGCCTGGGTCTTGGTAACCTCGTCCATGCGTTAAACATAAGTCTGTAAGGGACCTTGTATGATCGGCGAGCAATCATGAGAATCCCAGTAGTCGCAGGACGGTTCTATCCATCAAATCCCAGAACCTTGAAAAAAGAGATCAAATCATACTTTTCAGGCATACCGATCGCGCCGGATCCGACGATCATGGGCGCGGTCGTGCCTCATGCCGGATACGTATACTCCGGAAGAACGGCCGCGCATGTGTACGCAGCACTCCCGAATGCCGACACCTTCGTGATCATCGGACCAAATCACACCGGATACGGCTCCATGGTCTCGGTATCGTCTGATACATGGAGTACTCCGCTTGGAGCTGTCGATTCCGATCTTGATCTCATCGAGGCGCTTCCGCGGCGCATCATTGATATTGATGAGGGCGCGCACCGGAACGAGCATTCGGTCGAGGTCCAGATACCGTTTCTCCAGACGCTTTTCAAGGACTTCAAGATAGTTTCCGTATGCATGGGCTTACCGGACGAGGAGACCGCACGCGATGTGAGCGATGAACTGATGGATGCAATATCGGAGACGGACAAGAAGGTTGTTGTGATCGCATCATCCGATTTCACACATTATAAGCCGGCAGCGGTCGCGTATGACATCGATCATTACGTGCTTGACCCGCTGCTTGAATTAAACGTCACCGAGTTTTACTCACGGATCCGTGAACGGGACGCTTCGGTATGCGGATACGGTCCGATCGCTGTGATGATGCGGGTCTGCAGGGGGCTTGGCGCGAATTCTGCGAGACTGCTCCATTACGCAAACAGCGGAGGGGATGCGCAGCCTATGGAAAAGGTGGTCGGGTATGCCGGGGTTGTGGTGGGGAAGTAATCATCACAGATGCCAGCGAATGTACCAGAACTCAAGCATTCCAGATTCCTGAACCCGGCGCAAGATGAAACGAAACAACGATAGCATTGGAGTGACTTTGCAACCCTTACGGCGAAGAAGGTTTTTGTAGCATTAGTTCGCAATTGTATTATGATGAGGAATATAGTAGGGGACGATACAGTATGGATTTCATAGACGAGATGAAAACATTATCCGCCCGGATTCCTGAACAATTTAAGCATGTAAAAACGGAAGAGGCAACAAAAAACGCTCTTATCCTGCCATTCATTAGAACTTTAGGGTATGATCATTCCAATCTTAGAGAAGTTGTTCCGGAATACACGTGCGACTTTGCAGAAAAACAAGGGAAAAAAGTTGATTATGCTATAATGAAAGATGGAAAACCGTTTATGTTATTTGAATGTAAATTTGCGCGCGACGATTTACAGGATAAACATGCTGCTCAACTTTATCATTATTTTCCAGCTACTGACGCAAGATTTGCAGTTCTTACTGATGGAGTTGTTTACAAATTTTACACCGACCTTGAAAAATCAAACATAATGGATGAAAAACCATTTCTTGAGTTTGACGTACGCGATGTAGATAAAATCACTGTGGAAGAATTGAAAGCATATGGAAAAGAATCGTCGGTCGGTATAGATGAACTTCATAAACGGGCAAATGAGTTAAAATACTCGAAAAAAGTAAAAGAATTTTTTGAGGAACAACTCGATTCACCCTCTGACGATTTTGTCAACTTTTTCATAGAGCAGGTTTCTGGCAAAAAAGCAAAAAAGATCAAGAACGAGCTTAATGGTATTACACGGGATGCTTTAAAAGAAGTTATCGCTAAAAAAGGCAAACCAGTACCGCCACCACCCCCACCAGTTATTGACATCGGTGATGGAGTTATCGGCATAAAAGAGGTGCAATTGGAATTCTGGGATGGATTTAAAGCATACGTTCAGAGTACATCCACTTCACTGAAATTAACACAGAAAACCCGTCCTCAGAGCTGGTACGCTATCAATCTCAAAGGTCAAAAAGCACAAATTTATTTAAGTATTAATACACAATCAAATGTATTAACATGTGAAATTTATATTTCAAATTCTAAAGAATTATATAACGAACTTTCTAAATACAAAGATGAGATAGAAGGCGAATTAAATGAAGAATTGAAATGGAAAGAACTACCTACTAAAAATGCAAGCAGGATAGAAATTTCAAAAGATGGTGATATCAGAGATCCAGGCGAAAGAAAAGAACAGTTTAAATGGCTTAAAACTCAAGCAGAATTATTTCAGGAAGTGTTTCCGAAATACAGCAAGTAATATAGGAAATCGATTTCAACTCCGCCTCATTTAGCTTACCGATGTAACGTTATCCCCAAATTACGTGATTTATTGGAGAAATAGAAATGGAATGGTTTGCCAAGCTTATTGTTTTCCTTCTTGTGGGTCTGCTGGGTTGTGTTAGCTATATCGTATCATTCGCGGGCATTCGATCCCCAATTATAACATCCGAGCAACTTGACAACCGAGGCGAAGTAAGATGAAACTTGCAGCACTTATATCAGGAGGAAAGGATTCGTGTTATGCGCTTTATGAAGCGCTGATGGAGGGACATGAGGTGACGCACCTTGTTGCGATAAAGCCGCAGAATCCCGATTCGTATATGTATCACTCGATAAACATCGACATCGTGAGATTGATATCACAGGCGTGTGGCATCCCTCTGATCCTGAAGGAATCGCAAGGCAGGAAGGAAGAGGAACTCGAGGATCTTTCAGACGCGCTTTTAAGCATCGATATCGACGGTATCATCGTGGGCGCAATCGAATCGGTGTATCAGGAATCCCGCGTCCGGAAGATCTGCGAAACGCTTCGTATTGCGATGTATGCGCCGCTCTGGCACCGGAATGCAGGTGAACTGCTCAGTGAGATGGCTGCGGTGATGGATATCAGGATTGTTCAGGTTGCAGCAGGCGGGATGGGTGAAGAATGGCTCGGGGTGCGGATCGATGAGGACGTGATACACGATCTGCAGGAACTTCACAGAAGATACTGCATCCATCTCTGCGGAGAAGGAGGCGAATACGAAACACTTGTTCTGGATGCTCCATATTTTAAGGATCGGATCGAACTTGTGGAGGTCGAGAGAATCTGGCACGGGGACCGGGGCGTTCTCAAGGTGCTGGACGCGAGGGTTGTAGGGAAGTGAGCATAAGTGCTCACCGAACAATACAGTAGCAACAGTACATGCCTCGAATAACTCGTGGTATGAACCACAAGATTACACGGATTTTTACAAGATTTCTGTGTTAATCTTGTGTAATCTCGTGGTTT
>DAOUXE010000061.1 GCA_030666765.1 Methanosarcinales archaeon | reverse complement strand
CACAAATCCCCTGATCGTCGCTTCCGATGGTGAAGATGCACTTTCGTACCTGGGGGATGAAGGAAATAATAGACCAGGAATCGTTCTTTTAGACCTTAATATGCCACGGATGAATGGCATAGAGTTTTTGACAGCAGCAAAGAAGAATGGAGTACTAAAGAATATCCCGGTCGTCGTGTTGACGACCTCAAGAGAGGAGCAGGATAAGGTGGACAGTTTCAATCTCGGTGTCTCCGGATATATGGTCAAACCAGTCGATTATGCCCGGTTTGTGGAAGTGATGAAGACCATCAACCTGTACCGGACTCTCTCGGAGTTACCGGGGGACTGATTTATGGAACGATACAACATTATGCTGGTAGAGGACGACCTGGTGGACCGGATGGCGTTTAATCGATCTGTCAAGGAAAATGGTAGTCCGCACGATTACACGGTAGCAAGCTCGGTTGCGGAAGCAAAGACGATACTTGATTTTAAGAGATTCGACACTGTGATTGCGGATTATCAGCTAGGGGACGGAACAGTATTCGATATCTTCGAGATGGGGGTGGATGCACCCATCATAGTGGTCACCGGCGCAGGGGATGAAGAGACGGCAGTAAGAGCGATGAGGGTAGGTGCTTACGACTATCTGGTAAAAGACCCTGATAACAATTACCTGACGGTCCTGCAAACTACTGTTGAGAACGCGGTCAAACGGTGGAAGGTAGAGAGAGAACTCAGACAGTACCAATCCATTGTAGAGTGCGCATACGACGTCATCTTCTTCAAGGACTTAAACAGCAGGTATGTGATCGCCAACGATAAAACGGCTGAGTGTTTCGGATCGGCTCGCGAAGAGGTCATCGGGAAGGATGATTTCGAACTGATGCCGGATATAAAAGAGGCAGCGAAGAATGGGGAAGATGACAGGGTGGTCTTTGCGACTGGCGAACCAAAGGAGATCGTTAAGCGCATGACCGCTCCGAATGGAACTTAATACTGGTTTCAGGCAATCAAGGTTCCTTACTTCGATGCGGATGGGGAGGTGACGGGTCTTATCGGCATCGCTCGTAACATCACCGACCGGAAACATACGCAAGACCGGATCAAAGCAGAACTGGGGGAGAAAGAGATGCTGCTTAGGGAGATGCATCACCGGGTAAAAAACGATCTTCAGGTGGTCTCAAGCCTGCTAAATATGCAGGCAGGGCTTGCCAGTGGTAGGGATACAGCCGCTATACTCTCAGAATCAAGGGATCGGGTGAATACGATGGTTCTTATGCATGCCCAGTTGTATAATAGCGGAAATTTGGTAGAGGTGAATATGAAAGAGTTTCTGGAAGGGATTGCAAGACAGTCGTTTCAGAGTTATCCGGCCATGGATACGAGGATCACCTCGGTCAGCCATATAACCGATTATCCGCTTCCGGTATCTACTGCAGTGCACATAGGGCTTATTCCAAACGAACTGCTCTCAAACGTTTTCAAACATGCTTTTGCCGGAAGAACTGAAGGAAAGGTCAAGGTCAGTTTCGATGTTACCGGAGATGGTGAGGCAAGTCTGACCGTAAGCGATGACGGCGCGGGATTACCTCCCGGAGTTGATATCGATACAACCGGATCGCTTGGTCTGCATCTTGTAAAGATTCTTGCAAAGGACCAGTTGCAGGGGGACATCAAGGTCACCTGTACGGAAGGAACGACGTTTTTGATAACGTTTGGGATAGGGAACGATTACAGGGAGGCAAACAATCATGGAAACGATGTGGGACACTGTTGAGATTCTGCTGGTGGAGGATAACCCCGGCGATGTGCGCCTGACGCAGGAGGTACTCAAGGACGGCAAGGTACAAAACAACATGCATGTGGTGAAGGATGGAGTGGACGCGATCTCATTCCTGCGTCAAACCGGGGCGTATACCGGTGCACCCAGACCGGATATCATCCTGCTCGATCTGAACCTGCCAAGGAAGGATGGTAGAGAAGTACTCGCAGATATCAAAGCCGATCCCGACTTGAAAAACATTCCGGTAGTGGTCCTGACCACGTCGAGTGCGGAACAGGACATCTTCAGATCTTATGATCTGCATGCGAACTGCTACATCACCAAACCTGTTGACCTCGACCAGTTCATCAGGGTGATACGATCGATCGAGGATTTCTGGCTCACTATAGTGAAACTGCCGCGGGGTGAATATAATGGCGGATAGGCCGATCAAGGTTCTGTTAATCGAGGACAACCCGGGAGACGCCCGCCTGATAACGGAGATGCTCTCAGAGGTGGACAGTACTCTCTTCGATGTGGAGAATGCCTTCCGGCTCTCGGAGGGGTTAACGCGCATCCAAAAAGGCGGGATCGATGTGGTTCTGCTCGATCTTGGACTGCCGGACAGTTCCGGGATCGATACATTTGAGAAGGTGCATGATCAGACGCCGGAAGTGCCGATCGTGATGCTCACCGGTCTTGATGATACGGAGCTTGCTCTTGAAGGCATGAGCAAGGGCGCACAGGACTATCTGGTCAAGGGCAGGGCGGATGGTGATCTGCTGGCACGCACACTACGCTACGCAATCGAGCGGATGGCAGTAGAGGCACGCATCAAGCATCTGAATAGCGTCCTTAAGGCGATCAGAAATATTAACCAGTTGATTGTGACCGAGACAGAAAGAGATAGTCTCTTCAGGAAATCCTGTGATGCGCTTGTGGATGCACGGGGCTATGATGCTGCATGGCTCGGTTCACTAGAGGATGGCGAAAGATTTGCAACGGTTGTAGGTTCGGGTTTTCCGGATGATGTCTCGCGTTTCAGCAAGCATGTAACAAGTGGCGATCATCCCCCCTGCATCAGAGATGCACTGTGGGCGGGGGAGAGGGTCCTGGTTCTGGATAAATCAAGGAAGTGTGGAGACTGTTTCTTCAAAGACGCGTGTCTCGGAAAGGAAGCTGCGATCATCCGTGTAGAACATGCTGGCAGGTTATTCGGGCTGCTCGCCGTACTACTTGCATCTGGTGTCACAATAGATGACGAGGA
Source organism: Methanosarcinales archaeon (assembly GCA_030666765.1). Classification (GTDB taxonomy): domain Archaea; phylum Halobacteriota; class Methanosarcinia; order Methanosarcinales; family Methanogasteraceae; genus Methanogaster_A. The sequence goes on along the minus strand of DAOUXE010000061.1, from coordinate 3,625 downwards.
GAAAGGACTTCTTGTAGAGGTGGCTTCTGACATAGGGATCGCTCTTCATAACGAGGAGATAGCAGATGCACGTAAAGTTGCTGAGGACGCTCTTCTGGAGAGTGAGGAAAAATATCGAACTATCTATAACAATACGCAGGTCGGATTATATCGATCGAGGCTTAGAGACGGCAAGATGTTAATGGTTAACAATCGTATGGCCGAGATATTCGGTTATGATAGCCCGGAAAATGCCGTTGCTGATTATGTGGCATCCGAACATTATGTAGATCCCGGAACAAGGGAAGAGCTATTGGATATCATACGTGAACACGGCAAGTTCACCAATTTTGAGAGCCGTGTCACAAGATTGGATGGCTCTGTTGTATGGATTCAATATTCAGGGGCTCTAGTTCCGGGAAAGGGTTATTTTGAAGGTGTCGCGACAGATATCACCGAGCAGAAAGCTGCTGAGGACGCGCTGCTGAAGAGCGAAGAACAATTTAGGATGATGTTTGAGAATATGGGAAACGCCGTAGCAGTCTATGAGGCAGTTGATTGCGGAAATGATTTTATCATCAAGGATTTCAACCGAGCTGCAGAGAAGATAGAGTGTGTGCAGAGAGATGACCTGATCGGTAAAAGCTTGCTCGAGGCATTTCCCGGGGTCGTGGATTTCGGACTCTTTGATGTCCTCCAAAGGGTATGGCAGACCGGAGAACCGGGTCGTCTTCCGGCCTCTTTTTACAAGGGTGCGATGAACGCTGGCTGGAGAGAGAACTATGTTTACAAGCTGCCATCTGGTGAAATCGTTGCGATTTATGAAGATGTTACCGAGCGCAAAGCTGCCGAGAACGCGCTGCTGGAGAGCGAGGGCAGGTTACAGTTGATTGCAGAGAATATGCCGGTTATGCTGGATGCATTCGATGATAAAGGGAACATCATAGTATGGAACTCCGAATGCGAAAAAGTGACAGGTTTTAACTCGATGGAAATTATCAATAACCCAAAAGCCGGCAAAATGCTTTATCCGGACAAGGATTACGAGAATCATATCCACTCCATGCTTGTGGAGTACGGGAGTAACTTTAGGAACCTGGAATGGGACATCACCTGCAAAGACGGCAGTACAAGGACGATACTATGGTCGAACCTATCTGAGAAATATCCCATACCGGGCTGGTATTCGTGGGCGGTCGGGACAGACATCACAGAGCGCAAAGTTGCTGAGGAGAGGCTGCGGGCGGCTGAAGAACGGTTCAGAACGATTGTGGAGACAGCACCCAGCGTACTTCTGATCAGTGATGCAGATGGTAGTACCAGATATGTCAGCCCGAACTGCGAGGAGTTTACAGGATACGATCCGGATGAGCTTACATGTGGGGTACTACAGTGGGTGCATAAGGATGATGCAAAGAGGGCAAAGGATATCTTTGAGCGCACCTTCAGCAGAGAAGTGGGGTGCAAGGATTTCGAATACAAGGCTGTTAAGAAGAACGGAGATACCTGGTATGCATCAACTTCATGGGAGCCGCTTATGGATGCAAAAGGGACGTTTAAAGGGGCGGTCTTCCAGACGGTTGATGTCACCGGGCGAAAAGCTGCTGAGGGTGCACTTCTGGAGAGTGAAGGGAAATATCGATCATTGATGGACGATGTACTTGATACGTCTGAGGTAGGAATTTTTATTCTCGACTGCGAATTTAAGGTTGTCTGGATAAACCGTTCAACAGAGAAATACTTTGGTTTGAAACGAGAAGATGTGCTTGGAAAAGATAAACGACAACTCATCCACAAGATAACAGATATTTTTGAAGATCCGGAAACTTTCAAGCAAAAAGTAGTTGCAACTTATGATAATAATACATATATAGAAAATTTTGAATGCCACGTGCTTCCCGGAGAAGACCGAAAAGAATACTGGCTTAGACATTGGAGCCAACCGATCCGATCGGGACTTTATAAAGGTGGTCGTATCGAACATTACTCGGACATCACAGAGCGAAAAGCTGCTGCTGATGCGCTTAAGGAGAGTGAGGGGAGGTATCGAGCGCTGTTTGAGACCGCCAAAGATGCTATATTCCTGAGTGATGAGACTGGAAAGTTTATGGATGTCAATTCTGCGGCTTGCGGATTGCTTGGCTACAGCAAAGAAGGATTGTTAAAAATGGGAAGTCAGGAGATTGACGCCGATCCAAGAGGATATGAAGCGTTTCTGAAAGTTCGGAATGGGATGATTAAAGAAGCAGTGTTTGAGGTGAACCAGCAGAGGAAAGATGGAACACTCGTACCTGTGGAGATTTCTGGAAAAAGCTTCGAAGTTGGTGACCGTAAACTCTTTCTGGCGATTGCCCGTGACATCACAGAGCGAAAAGCTGCTGCTGATGCGCTCAAGGAGAGCGAGAGCCGGTACAAGCACCTATATTCTATGGTCAGGCTGATGTGTGACAATCTGCCAGACCTTATGTGGACAAAGGATATGGAAGGCAATTTCATCTTTGTAAATGAGGCTTGCTGTGACATATTGTTAAATGCCATAGACACCGATGAGCCGATAGGAAAAGACGATATGTACTTTGCCAGGAGGGAGAGGAAAGCCCATCCTGAAAACCCTGATTACCACACATTCGGAGAGCCCTGCATGAGTTCTGATTTGAGTGTCATGAAAACAAAAGAACCGCAAAGATTCGATGAGTTTGGCAATCTCAGAGGGGAATTCGTCTATTTTGATGTTTACAAGGCGCCTTTCTGGAGTGAAGAACATAATCTAATAGGGATTGTCGGTTGTTCAAGGGTCGTAACAAAGGAGAGGCAGACAGAAGAGCAGATTAAACGATCCCTGCAAGAGAAAGAGGTGCTTCTGCGGGAGATTCATCACAGGGTAAAGAACAATCTCCAGGTTGTTTCGAGCCTCCTTAATATGCAGGCGCGGAATGTTGGGGATAAAGAGACAATTGAGGTACTATCTGAAGCACGGGACCGGATAAAGACCATGTCCCTCATCCATTCCCAGTTGTATGAGAGCAGAGACCTTGCAGAAGTAAATATGAAGGGATTTGTGGATGTGCTGCTCGGGCAGTTGCTCCAGAGCTATCCGGTCGGTGATGCGAGAATTGTCAGTGTTATCCGGGTGGCTGATCGTCCGTTCCCGATATCGATTGCGGTGCCTGTCGGATTGATCATCAATGAACTGCTCTCAAACGCACTGAAACACGCTTTCGACGGGAGGGACCATGGGACGATCGAGGTCAGACTCAGCGCATCAGAAGAAGGCAGGATCCATCTGACGATATGCGATGATGGCGTCGGACTGCCGCCCGGGTTCGACATCAGTAAGTCAAAGACGCTTGGTCTGCATCTGGTGAAGATCCTCTCTGAAGATCAGTTGCAGGGAACCCTGGAGGTCACGAGCGATGGTGGAGCGACCTTCAGAATAGAATTTGAAATGGGAACCGAATAACCGGAAGGCGTAATCATAGATAGAGCAAGAGATGATAAGGGTGAAATGAAGAAGAAGCGATTGGAAACAGGAGAAGCGTCCAAACTTATCGTTCTTGGATTCCTGCTTACCATCGGTCTGCTTGCAACCTATTATTTTCAGTTAGGTAACCACTCAGGTATGTTGATTGGTCGCCCGATTATGATT
>DAOUXE010000117.1 GCA_030666765.1 Methanosarcinales archaeon | reverse complement strand
AGTTTACCAGAAAGGAGTGAAGTTAACAAAAGAAGCGATGAAAATCTGTGAAGAGCGGCTCACAAGATTGGAGAGTTTACCAAAGTGGGATGTCACCATCGAGCCTGCTGGCTGGTAGGTTATTTATTGGGAGTTACCTAATATGGATGTGGGCATAGAGAAGGAGTTTTTAGAAAAGCGGTCGCAGAGGCGCTGGCTCAATTTCTTTCGATTTGTCAGACGGAGATGTTCACGCAAACCTCCTACTTCGGTAGATATTTCTCAATGATCACATCGATCTCCTTCCTTCTTTTTGGATTAAGAGATATCTCCAATCCATAAGATGTCGGTTTCGAGAACAATAAACCGGATTTGATTAAATCTTTAGCAACGTTCTTTGTCTCGCCCTTCAGATGTTTTGGTATCCCGGTGGTCAGTCTATCAAAGCTTGTATGTGCGCCGCCCCACTTTCCGCGTCTTTTCAGCTTCTTTAGTATCGTCGCTTCCAGCACATCTGTATTGTCCATATTTTTAAACATTGATGGTAAGGTATATAAACGAATCCTCCTGTGTTGTATTATGGAAAATACTACACTATTCATGGAATTTTTCGGAACGAAAAACCCGGTATTGAAGGTACTGGATTTTCTGATAGATAACGAAGCTTATGATCACTCAAAGTCAGACATTGCCAGAGGCGCCGGCATCAGCAGAGCAACACTCTTCAATATATGGAAAGTCATAGAGAGAAATGGCGTCGTGGTAGCGACAAGGGAAGTTGGTAGAGCCAGGATGTATAAACTGAATAAGAAAAATCCGATTGTAAAGAAGTTTATGGAGTTGGATGATGTGATATCGGATCAGTATGCACCACAGGCCGAAAACGAGATGCTGATAACAGTGTAGGGTAGCAGCATATCCAACCTCGATTGCAACCGCTCCACTATTATTGCACCCCGGCATACCCCAAAATCAAAGATCTGTGCTGCACGTGAGCCACCTGCTCACGCCCACATTATTGGGCATTCGTCCGCTCGCAACCTCGAGTCGCATCTCCCGCGTTTCATCGCATACACTGCCGCCTGTATGCTCGTGAAGTCCTCGCCGCCATCATCCACAACCCAACGTCTGCCCGCTGCCGTGCCCGCACACGCAAGTAGCACCGCGAGCGCGCCCGCGCCAAAGATCATCGTTCGCAAAACGATTGCGTGTTTCGAGCAGGTGGAAATATCTTGTCATAACAATCAACTCCGCTATGTTACATTCCACATACGCTATACATCCATGAGTACCTTTTGCATCACAGAGACTAGCATACCTTATGCCGTTGCGGATGAAATCTGTGGAATCCGTGTTAATCTGTGGCTAAAAACCTTATCAGCCACTGTCTGCGATCTGCAAAGCAGCGCTGAAGGCAGCAGCGGCGCAGCCATTCACACAAATTGCACTAACTTCATTTTTCCGCCGTATTCGTACCGATTTTGGCGTATGCTTGGCTCAGATGGTATCCGATATATCACAACTTACCAGATCATACGAAGAACACTATGAACGTTTGCGTCGGCGCACCCCTGCTGCAAGCCAACCTTTTTATGTTCTCAAGCAACCTTATGATTGACACCCAACCACAATGCTGGGGTAGGGTAGCTGGTCATCCTATGGGACTGTGGATCCCACGACCCGGGTTCAAATCCCGGCCCCGGCCTACTTACATACCCGCCTACATACCAACCCGATTCACCCATGACAGGAGATAACATTCCAACCATCGCCACGGTCTGTTCGCACACAAGCCTCCAGATATTCGACGGCGCGCGCAAAGAAGGGTTTAAGACGCTCGGCATCTGTCTCGGAAAGCCCCCTAAATTCTATGACGCATTTCCGAGAGCAAAGCCGGACGAATTCTTTTCTGTAGACTCGTATCAGGGGATAGTAGAAAAAACTACTGAATTAATCGAGAAAAATGTAATCATCATCCCGCATGGGTCATTCGTCGAGTACCTCGGCGCGTCAGACTTTGCGCGTCTTGAGATTCCGAGTTTTGGGAACAAGGCGGTACTCGAATGGGAATCTGACCGGACAAAGGAGCGTGACTGGCTCACAAGCGCGGGCGTTTCCGTACCGTCTGAGTTTTCATCGCCTGATGAGATCGACCGCCCCGTGATCGTGAAGTACCATGGTGCAAAAGGCGGGCGCGGGTTTTTCATAGCTAAAAACAAAGAGGAATTTGAGGCACAGATCAAACCCAGTCAGGAGTACGTAATTCAGGAATTCGTGCTCGGGTCAAGATACTATCTGCATTTCTTCTACTCTCCGCTCAGAACTGATGGTTACCGTGTCGGGGATGGTACGCTCGAACTGCTTGGAATCGACAGACGGATCGAGTCCAACATCGACGAACTCTATAAGATCGGTGCGTCTTCAGGCATCGATCCGAGTTTTGTGGTAACAGGCAACCTGCCGATGGTTCTGCGGGAGTCGTTGCTACCAAAGGTCTTTGATCTCGGCGAGAGAGTCGTTGAACGGTCGATCGAACTCTTTGGCGGGATGATCGGTCCGTTCTGTCTCGAAACAATCTGCACCGACACGCTCGAGTTCAAGGTCTTCGAGATCTCAGCCAGGATCGTTGCGGGCACGAATCTGTTCATATCCGGATCGCCATACTCTGATCTGATCGAGCCTGATCTATCCACCGGAAAAAGGATTGCGCAGGAGATCAAGCTTGCGATCGATATGGGACGGCTCGATAATGTTGTGTCTTAGTTTCGGTGCTTAGCAGCTTTGTCCTGAACGACTTGAGGCAGTGCAGAAATCTTAAGTAGTATAATTGCAATTAGTATAACGATGATTATACAGTTCAAGGACCGGGAAAAAGAACTGTCTGAATTGAGTGATGTTTTGAACAGCCGCAGATTCGAGTTCATAATCCTTTATGGTCGGAGAAGAATCGGCAAAACAGAATTAATCCTGAAAGCAACCGAAAACAGAGGAAGAATATATTATCTGGCTGTTGGTGCGAGAAATCCGGATAGGTTTCACTCCCTTTGTGCCCGGCACTATCCGGAAGTTTCAAAATTAAAAACCGATTGGGAAGTCCTCTTTGAATTTCTGAAAAACAAGTCAGAAGTCGTTGTTATCGATGAATTCCAGAATATGATCCACGAAGATGCAAATATCCTCAACATATTCCAATCGATCATAGACATCACGCTCAAGGACTCAGAATTGAAACTCTTTTTGCTCGGCTCTTCAGTCTCCATAATGACATCCAGAGTACTTGATTACGCCAGCCCGCTTTATGGGCGGAGAACAGGTTCTATAGAGCTTAAAGCAGTCTCTTTCTTCGATCTTGAAAGATTTTTCCCGGTGGTAGGAACCAGAGAACTTGTTGAAATTTACGGTTTTGCAGATGGGATTCCGTTTTATCTGATAAAGATAGATAGACCGTTTTGGCAGTGGTTGGAGGGAGAATTAACGAAAGAACGAAGTCTTTTGAGGGATGAAGTGGATTTTCTTATGCGATACGAATTTAAAGATGTAAGCACATACAAACTAATACTGGAAGCCATTGCACACGGGAAAACAAAGTTAAACGAGATTAAGGATTTTATAAAGGTAAAAAGGACTGATATCAGCCCTTATTTAAGAAACTTGATCGAAGTCGGGATGATCAAAAGAGTTGTTCCGGTTACCGAGAATCCAAAATCAAGGCATGGTAGATATTATCTAAACGATAATTTCCTTAAATTCTGGTTCAGGTATATTTATCCGAATTTGAGTTCTATCGGAGAGGGCATATTTGATATAAACGTCATTAAAGAAGATTACAGCAATTATTTGGGCGGTGTTTTTGAGGAGGTTTCCAGACAATTTTTGATAAAAGAAAGAGACCGGATATTCGGTTTCTCAAAAATTGGAAAGTGGTGGCACAAGGACAAGGAAATCGATATCGTCGCCTTACGCGATGCAACGAAAGAGATACTGTTTGTTGAATGTAAATGGCGGAATTTGACTTGTTGGCAGGCAGAGAAAGTACTCGATGACCTGTCGGAGAAGGCGAAATCCGTGCAGTGGAACAGCGATTCTCGGAAAGAATATTTCGGAATTGTGGCAAAGAAGATCGAAGGGAAGGATGATCTGAGGGGCAGGGGGTTTGTTGCGTTTGACACGGACGATTTCTGAATCATCAGCAGCCCCATCCCCAAACCGGACCCTTTCCGTATACACTTTTACCGCAGTTCCCGAACCACCGCCTCAACCATCACATCAACAGGCGGCTCTCTTCCCGTCCATATCAAAAACGCCTCCGCGCCCTGATACACAAGCATCCTCACGCCTTCAACGATGGTGGCGCCCTTCTGCTCCGCTTCCAGGAGCAGTCTTGTACGGCGGGGGTTGTACACGATATCGAATACGGCAAGTCCGGGGCGCAGGAGACCTGCAGGCACTGGTGTTGCATCAATATTGGGGTGCATCCCGACCGATGTGGCATTGATCAGGATGTCTGCGTCATCGATCTTCCCTGGTATCGCGCCAAGCCCGATGCTCTCGATCGAGGGGGTTTTCCCGAGTTCGGATAGTCCCACCCTCACATCGCTGGCAAGTCTATCCGCACGTTCCTTTGTCCGGTTCGCAATAACGATATCTCCGCCGCTGTATCCGAACTGAAACGCAATCGCCCGCGCCGCACCACCCGCACCGATGATCAGGATATTCCTTCTCGTAACCAAGACGCCCGCGTCCTCAAGCGCATGCATCGCGCCGATTCCATCTGTGTTGTGCCCGGTGATGCCGTCAGCGAAGTCGATCGTGTTTACAGCACCAATCCGCGCTGCGATCGGATCGGGTTCGACGTATTTCAGCGCATCTTCTTTGAGCGGGATGGTCAGGTTAAGCCCACCGAACCCGAGTGCTTTTGCCCCGTATATTGCATCTCTAAGGTCTGAGGGGGGCACCCTGAACGCGTGGTATGTGCACGGCATCCCAAGCTCCCCGAACGCCGCGTTATGCATAGCAGGAGACTTGCTGTGGCTGATCGGATCGCCAAGCACTGCGTAAACTTTCGTCATATTACTCGTATGTGGCTTTTGATCTGAACTTCCCTTCAATGGATTGTAATACAGCACATCCGCTACCTTTGCCTGTACATGTATGTGCCTTCGCGTACCGGCACTTACTTTGCAACCACTTTTTCAGATCGCTTTATCCGTCGCCTCTTTGTACCCGCAGATGAGTAGCGCTGTGCCGGACCGGGTCGCTTGTGTGTCAAATGGTTGTGCTCTACCAGCCGACCCTTGCCCTTCCTGTTCTT
>DAOUXE010000056.1 GCA_030666765.1 Methanosarcinales archaeon | reverse complement strand
CTATAGAGAGAAAACCAGACTTGGCGTAAGTGGAAAAGCTGTGGAGATGAAGATATCCACGGTAAAAGGCTTTTTGAATAAATCCATTAAATTACTGGATAGTATTTTTAGCGAGATACCTACATACAAGTTATTTCACAAGAATGGGGTATGCTATACCTATTTTTTAAACGAGGTTGAAAGAAAAGAGATATCATCAACTGGTTCGGGTTCTTTACTTGTTACTCCATTGGAGTTCAAACAAAAACCTATCTCGTTATTTCTGGAAGGTCCCGTCCATCTGTTAAAGGTGAAAAGGGAATCAGCCAGTGAGATATACAGAAGCGTCAAAAATAGCGGAATATATGATAGAGAATTGAGGATGTACAAGACGAGCGAATCCATAGAGAGAGAACCTTTTGAGATAGGACGGGCAAGGGCGTATCCACCTGGATGGATAGAGAATGAATCCGTCTACCTGCACATGGAATATAAGTTTTTGCTTGAGTTATTGAAAGCCGGGCTTTACGAGGAGTATTATGAAGAGATCAAGAATACGATGATACCTTTCTTAAACCCCGAAACGTATGGGCGGAGTATACTTGAGAATAGCTCATTTATAGTGAGCAGTGCTTTTCCGGACAGTAAGCTTCATGGCAGGGGTTTTCAGCCAAGGCTGACAGGGGCGTCAGCAGAACTCCTCAATATGTGGATAATCATGGTTGCAGGAGAGCACCCATTCTTTGTCGATAGGAAGGGTTGCTTGAAATTGAGGCTCGAACCGGTACTTCCGGGCTGGTTTTTCACAGAGCGAGATGAGGTGTGCCAGACTTATGATGGTGAGGGCAGAGCAGCTAATGTAACGGTGCCTGCGAATTGTTTTGCATTCAAGTTTCTCGGCAAAACAGTTGTTGTTTATCACAACGACATGAAGAAAGATACCTTTGGAAAAGACTGGGCCGGGATCGCTTCATATATTCTGAGATATGTCGATGGAGCGACCTGCGAATCGCAAGGCGAGGTGCTCGATACTCCGCTTGCGAATGATGTGCGAGAGGGTCGCGTGGAACGAATAGATGTATTTTTACATTGACATTCGGTCGCTTAATGAACTACCAAAGATAGGAAAATTCGTTTAAATATGGTGTGGAGGTGCCACACCATGTCCTAGACAAGAAAACGCTAGCTCCTTAAAAATACGTAATCGCCCCATGAGAACGGTCAGAGAGGGCGACCGATTTTGTCAAAGATAGTGATTGTGCATGGACCGTACCTACCACCACGCTCTTGCGAGCAATTTGTTACGGCTGACCAGCTCGAAGTCACAATCATGAAGGTTACAACTCGCTGCACAGGGAAGAGGTTGAGCGCAAGTTTTCGGTTTCGCTTGAGGAGTGGGAGCGATCGCGTGGTTGAGCAGTGATCTGCTGATTTTACGCAAGTGGATATCTTGAGTTGTCTTACATCGCTTTTGTCAGTATTATAAAAACAACGTATAAGTCAGCAAGATCGAAACATATTTAAACCATCGCAACAGATGCCAATATCATGAAGACCGCTGTCGAATCCCTGCGTGATCTCGGACTCACTGAGTATGAGGCAAAGGTGTACAGCGCACTTGTGAGGATCGGAAGCGGAACCGCATCGGACATCCACCTGGTATCCGGAATTCCGCGTTCCGCTGTGTACGGTGCGCTCCACAGGCTCGAAGAGCGGGGGACAATCGAGGTCCAGTCTTCCAAACCGATGAGATACAGGGCAGTTCCTCCGGAGATTGCCCTTGGAAAACTGAAAGATAATTTTATGGCTGAAAGCGAAAACGCACTTGTTGCACTCGGAGAAATCTATCAAACACAGAAGATAGGGGTGCGAGAAGAGGCGATATGGACAATAAGTGGAATAAAAAACGTAAGCGACAAAATTATCGAGATGATCATGAGCGCACAGAATGATATTATCTTCGCGGCGTCTTATCCATCGTTTCACGAAATTGCAAAGACCTATCCGATTTTCAAGAATATAAAGGATGTGCTGGCCGATAAAATCGAAGAGGGTGTTACCGTAAGAGTGACTGGCTTGCGAAGCGAAGGACTTTACGGTATTGCAAAGGATATCCCAGGAGCAATCATAAGGGCATTTCCGGCAGATAAAGCAACTGCGGGTGGTGGAATACTGATCGTTGATGGGAAGGGAGTATTAATCGCGATCATGAGCGAAAACGCTGATACCGGCATGTATGACCTCATGGCAATATATACGGAAGGGGTCGGGGCTGCATCGATATTCAAACACTTCGTCGAGACTGAATGGGATGCATCGGTGGCGATATGAAGGAGAAAGGGGGAGGCGGCTTACATCTCGATTAAGGACATATTCGAACGTATAGGGGTATTTATCGAGAAGAATACGATTCCGCTACTTGTGGTTGCAGTTATTCTCATCCTCGTCTCCTTCAGTGGTGCAAAGCAGATCGAGATGGCATCAGGCACTGAAACTTTTGTAGAGAAGGAGTCTCGCCTTTACCAGGATTTTGACCTCCTGTACCAGCAGTACTTCGGAACCGACGCGATCGTGGTTATGGTTGAGGGTGGTGACGTCGCTACGCCTGAGGTCTTGCGTGCCATCGACCGGCTTGAGACCGGTGTTTCAGGAACAAGGAACGTTGAACGGATTGTAGATGTTGCAGGTATGGTGCGGCAGGCAAATCTCGGAGTAGCAGGGCGCAACCGGATCCCCGATGATGAGCAAGCGATCAGAGCACTCATCGATACGCTTCCAGAACAGCAGCGCAGGATCGTGATGCCTGATACACGACATGCTGCGGTGTATGTCGTGATGCCCGCACGCCTCAGTGAATCTGAACAAGCAGATGTACTCGCGGTTGTCGAGGATATAGTAGAGTGGGCGGATTTTCCAGCAGGATATAACGTCATCGTCACCGGTGACCCGACATTCATGAATGCCATGAAACAGGAGATGAACTCGGGTATGGGGACGCTCCTTCTGATCGCAGCGCTTTTAATGTTGGTCGTGCTCTTCATCGCGTTCAGACATGCGCGGTGGCAGCTCCTCCCGCTTCCGGTCGTCCTGATCGGAATTATCTGGACGTTCGGTGCGATGGGATTTCTCAAAATACCACTCTCGATGGTCTCGATGTCTGCTTTTCCGATCTTAATAGGACTTGGAATAGACTATGCGATCCAGTTCCACAACAGAATCGAAGAGGAGTTCGCAAGAGTCGATGATGCAAAGAGAGCGGTCTCAGAGACGGTGCGGCATACCGCACCTGCCGTCCTGATCGCGCTGATCATCACAGGGCTTGGTTTCGTGAGTCTGTTCACATCAACGGTTCCGATGATCAAGGATTTCGGACTTCTGTGTCTGGTTGGTATTGTCTGCTGCTTCTTTTCTGCCCTGTTCATCGGAGTTACGGCGGTCTACGCGCTACATCGCAGGGACGACAGAAAGAATCGCAGACAAAATAACAAGCAGACAATCGACAGGAAGAAAGATAGCTCGGTTGAGCGAGCCTTTGGCAGTCTTGCAGTCTGGTCTGCAAACAATCCTCTGCTGGTTCTCGGTGTCGCGGGGTTACTCTGTGTTGCAGGGTTGTATGCGGATACGGTAGTCGGGATCGAGACTGATGTGAAGACGTTCGTGCCGTCTGATATGCCTGCACTTATCGATATCAATCATATGGTCAATGTGCTTGGCGGCACCGACCAGTTGAATCTAGTTGTGAAAGCAGAGGACGTAACCGATCCTGCTGTGATCGAGTGGATGGATAGATTTTCCGCACACGAGGTTGAACTACACCCCTACATTTCAAGTGGAGACAGCATAGCAGGTTTGATGAAGGTTATGAATCATGGAGATCTTCCGAAGACTGCCGGGCAGGTGGATGCTGTCATGCAAAGAATTCCTGAGAGCACAAAAGACCGGTACATCTACGGGAGTACAACAGCGCTCCTGAACCTTGGTATCGGGGATGCAATATCAGGACTCGGTCTTCCCAGAATTGATCGGTTGATCAGACTCGTAAAAGGCGATATCCAGTGGACAGATCCGCCACCAGGCGTCACAGTCACGATCACAGGAGAGTCTGTAGCGATGACAACGACGATTGTGGCACTCACGACAGGTAGACGGCTAATGACACTTGTGGGTCTCGTTCTAATCCTTGGTGGACTCTTTCTACTCTACCGCGACTGGCTGAAAGCGATCATACCCGTGCTCACGATGGGGCTTGTCATTGGCTGGTCAGGAGGCGTGATGTATTTGCTTGGTATGGACTACACACCAATGACCGCAACGCTTGGAGCACTGATCCTCGGCGTCGGCTCCGAGTATGCCGTGATGATGATGGAGCGATACTTCGAGGAGCGGGATAACGGACTTGCCCCGATCGATGCAATCCGAATGACCGCCGGTAAGATCGGAGTTGCGATCCTGGCATCCGGTCTCACAACGCTCGCCGGGTTTTCAGCGCTGATTGCGTCACCGTTCTCGTTGAACCAGAACTTCGGAATCTTGACTGTTATCGATGTGCTGCTCGCACTCCTGGCGACTTTTCTTGTCTTTCCGGTGCTTATCGTGTGGCTGGATGGGGTGCGGGAGAAGAGAAGGGCACGAAATGCTGCGAAGATACCGGAACCTGATCGAACGAAACAGCCAAACCAAACAGGAAAAGGAATTGCGGGATAAAACAAAACAAAGAAGGAGATGACATGAACATAACTAAAACGACACTATTCGCACTACTAATAATCGTGACACTCACATCGCTTGCAGCATCACTACCTGCCGACGAGCTGCGGGCAGGTCGGCATCACACCACTACCAACGTATCGCCAGCGACATCGATGCACACAACAACTGCCGCCGGCTTACCAGACGACCTCTCGCAGGGGTTCACGTTCTCGGAGAACTTCTACGACGTCTATGGACAGCCAAACCTGGTAGCGTCGATCGTCGGTGACGAAAAGTTCGATCGCGGAGACGAGGTCACGCTTACAATTGATCTGACCAACCGTGGAGTTGTTCTCGGATTCGAATCCGACCGCATGCCTGATGATGATGAAGAGATCGATCTCGCCAGGATGGAACTCGGATACGAGCTCCAGCAGGTGAATGCGATCGGGATTACTGCAGTGCTCGCAGCACCAGAGGGAAGTCCGATCGAGGTAAAATCGGGACCGCAGCAGGCAGGATCGATCAAAGGGGATGAGGGGGCGCGTAAGACTGCCCGATTCAACATTGAGATCGATGAGAATGCTCCTGCCGGCACCTATCCGCTGGTACTTGCCACGAGCTACATGTACCAGAAGAACGCGCAGGTGAGCGGAAACGTCTCTGAAAGTAGAGCTGACGTGAACCTCTGGTACGACACGCTCGATCAGACAGAGACACTCTACATAACCGTTGAGAAACTGGCGGATTTCGAGGTTACCAACGTATCATCTGATCTCCGTGCAGGCGAGGATGACAAAACGCTTTCCATAACCTACACAAATACGGGGGAGGAGATAGCGACCGAAGCGGTGGCACGGGTCAGCGTAACCGATCCGTTCAGCAGCACCGATGATCAGGCATATCTTGGAACACTTGCCCCGGGCGAGAGCGTGACCGGCACCTTCGTACTTGATACGGATTCCGATGCCACGATAAAGCCGTACGGCATCGATACCGAGATCAGGTTTAAAGATGCTGCAGGAGATTTGAAAGTATCAGAGTCCATGACTGCAACCGCTACGATAGAACCTCTGATACCGATATCCGCGAAGGTAAAGCCATATATTCTTCCGGCTGTGTTGCTCATACTTCTCGTGCTCGTAGCAATTGGAGTGAGGTACTATCTCGTGAACGTTGCCGGGAACAGGGACGCCCCGACAACGGATGAACCGGACGATTGAGCAGGTGATCCGGTGCAAACGAAGACTGCCATAATTACTATCATCGCAGCCGCCTTATTGCTTGCGGCTCTGGTTCCGGTTGCGGTCGGAAGCGAGTACATCCCAGAGAGCTACACGCTGTCCACGAATTACTACGACGTCACAGGCGAGCCATACCTGATCGCGACGCTTGTCGGAGATCGTGAGTTAGATCGCGGCGAGGATGCGGTACTCGAAATAACGCTCCAAAATTATGGGGCGATCTACGGAATCAAGGGAGATGAATATCTCGATCCCAGTGACGAGGACTACGACGACGAAGTTCTACTTGCTGTAGCCGAACTGGATGTTGAGATTGAAAAATCGTGCGCAGACCTTGTTAATGTCGTGCTCTTTGCAGACCGTTCGCCTGTCGATGTCATTGCAGACGTTCAGAAGATTGAGTCCATCGAAGCTGGCAAAATCGGAACGGCACGGTTTCCGATCCATATCGATGACGATGCACCTGCCGGAGCATACCCCTTGCGTGTGGAGACCTGTTACGACCACATCCGGAATGTGCAGGTGAGTGGCACCCCTGATAAGCCGGATATCAATTACTGGAATACGACCGGGACCCAGAACCATACCATAATGATCGCGGTTGCTAAAGAGTCTGACTTTGAGGTCACCGACGTTGTATCCGGGATGCAGGTCGAAGGGACTGGATTTTTAAACATCACCTACAAGAACACCGGTGAAGAGACCGCAACAGACGCGATCGCTCGCATAAGCGACATGCTTCCATTTACTGCGGTTTCAAATCAGAATCGCCTCGGCACGATTGCACCTGGTGAGTCTGTGACCGCTCACTTCCGCGTCAGCACCGACCGAAGTGCGATTCCAAAGGTGTATGATCTGAGCACAGGTATCAGGTTCAGGGACGAGGATGGTGATATCAGGATCTCGGACTCGATGCAGATCGGGGTTTCTGTGGCTCCGAAGGTACCGTTTTCAGAGAAGCTTCTGGCGAATAAGTGGTGGATCATGGCGGCTGTGATAGCGCTT
>DAOUXE010000276.1 GCA_030666765.1 Methanosarcinales archaeon | reverse complement strand
TTTTGGCATATATACTACATATGTGTTCATGCCTAATAAATCTTTTGGAATATATGAATATAAAATTATAAGTATAAATTAGTGGAACGATGGGCTATTGTTGAATTTGACCAGTTACCAGAAGATAATAAAAAGTCTCATCGATGGATGCGATGGAAATTTTTGATTTTTAAGGACACGTCCTGAAATTCAAGGATACTACTGATTTTGGGGGCGACGAAAGATGTTTTCGCCAACACCTATATCTCATCCGCGCCAACAGACTCGCATGAAGATAGCGGACCTCCCACTCCCTGCCGATATTATCGAGTATTATGCCAGAGCAGAGGCAGGCATCACCGAACTATACCCGCCGCAGGCAGAGGCGGTTGATAAGGGGCTGCTTGATGGAACTAACATCCTCGCAGCCATACCGACCGCGTCAGGGAAGACCTTGCTTTCCGAGCTTGCCATGCTCTCCGCGATCAGATCCGGCGGAAAGGCGCTCTACATCGTGCCGCTGCGGGCACTTGCATCTGAGAAGTACGACCAGTTCTCAAAGTTTCGGGAGATCGGGGTCAAAGTTGGCATCTCCTCGGGCGACTTCGATTCGAGGGAGGAGTACCTCGGCGATAACGACATTATCGTTGCGACGTCAGAGAAGGCAGACTCGCTCCTCAGAAACGAGACACACTGGATCTGCGACCTGACCACGCTGGTAGTCGATGAGATTCATCTCCTCGATTCTCCAGATAGGGGTCCTACGCTAGAGGTCACGATTGCGAAACTACGAAGGATCATCCCGCACCTGCATATCATAGCGCTCTCGGCAACGGTCGGCAACGCAAACGAGATTGCTGACTGGCTCGATGCCGGATGCGTGCGCTCAGAGTGGCGACCTGTTGACCTGCGGGAAGGCGTGTACCTCGACGAGACGATCCATTTTCTCGGGAGGAAGGGGGCAGACCTCCAGGTAAGTAGGGCAGGTCCGGTGATCGCACTCGTCAACGATACCTTGCGGGACGGTGGGCAGTGCCTGGTATTCGACAGCAGCCGCAGAAACGCTGTGAGCACGGCACTGCACGTGAGTAGGGCACTGAAACCGCCTGATAATCCGGACGACCCCGATCCGAATGATCTGATCGATCTTGCGAATACGGTCAGGGAGAGTGAGACCGATGCCGCACAGAAACTTGCAGACTGCATCGAACACGGAGTTGCGTTTCACCATGCAGGGCTCATTTCGGAGCACAGGAGGATTGTCGAGGACGGATTTCGCAGCAATCGGATTAAGGTGATCGCATGTACGCCAACGCTTGCATTCGGGCTGAATCTCCCTGCAAGGCGGGTGATCATTAAGAGTTACCGTAGATACGACCCGAATTACGGGATGCAACCCATACCGATCCTCGAGTACAAGCAGATGGCAGGGAGGGCAGGGCGCCCGCACCTTGACCCGTCAGGCGAATGCGTACTGATCGCAAAATCATATCCGGAGATGGAGAGCCTCCTTGAAAATTATATCGAGTCCGATCCGGAGCCTATCCACTCAAAACTCGGCACAGAGAGCGCACTCCGCAGCCACATCCTCTCTGCCATCGCAGGAATGTTTGCAACGACGCGAGTGGAGCTTATGGATTTTCTGGAACTGACGTTCTTTGCAGCGCAGCAGGAGACCTCGTATCTACGCGATATAGTCGAGAACGTTCTCGACTTCCTCTCCAAAAACGAGATGATAACAAAAGCAGGGGAGTCACTTGACCCAACCCCACTCGGACGGCTGGTCTCCAGGCTCTATCTGGACCCGCAGGGGGCATCAACCATCATCGACGGGCTTAGATCGTGCGATGATGCAAGCGATCTTACGCTACTCCACCTGATCTGCAGGACGCCTGACATCCGCAAACTATATCTTCGCAAGAACGATTACAGCTGGATTCGTAATTTCGTTTCAACGATGCAGGAAGAGTTCACCTACGCGCCGGATGTATTTGATACCGGATATGAGTGGTTCCTTTCCGAAGTGAAGACCGCAGCCGTTCTTCTTGACTGGACGTCCGAAGTGCAGGATAAAGCAATCGAGACGAAATTCGGGATCGGTGGTGGGGATATCCGCGGCATTGCCGATACTGCACAGTGGATCATGTATGCGACCGCACGGCTGTCAGGACACATCGGGACGCCACACACGAAGAGGGCAGGCGATCTTACAGAGTGCCTGAAGTACGGGGTGAAACCAAAACTCCTTTCACTCGTCGCAATCCGCGGCGTTGGTCGGGTGCGTGCCAGACGGTTATACGATGCGGGCTACACCACGCCGGAGTCGCTTCTTGTGGCAGGCGACGTGAGGATCGGGAAGATTGTCGGACCGAAGGTGGCACAGAATGTGATCAAGGAGATTGAGATGGGTGGGGCGGGTCTTTAATCAAAATGTGTTTCGCAACTACTCAGGTATCTAAAACCACTATCGTGAGACTTCAGTATATGTAGGGACTGCCCAGGACATGGGGGGGTGCTGTAACCACGCCGGGAACTTAACCGCAGAGTGTGCAAAGGGACGCGGATAGGGAATGAACGGTTAAGCACTTCTAGCGTTCCTCCGCGTCCTTCGCGGTTGTTTTTCTTGTCAGAAAGTACGGGAGCACAATCAGACGACCAATCAACATACCTG
>DAOUXE010000242.1 GCA_030666765.1 Methanosarcinales archaeon | reverse complement strand
TCATTTACCCTTAAGTTTCCTCTTCGTATTCTCGATAAGCCCTACATCGAGCAGATCTACCAGAAAATCAGGAAGCGAAGGAAATGTGTATCCCGCGCTGGTATTCGTATTCACGATCTTTCCGTCCCCAAAGTCGATAGCAAGAATGTCGCCATCCGCTGCATCGACGTCACACTCGACAAGCGGCAGCCCGATGTTGATGCTGTTTCTGTAAAATATCCGTGCGAAACTCGGCGCAATCACACACTTGATCCCCGCCCCGAGTAGAGCGCGTGGCGCATGTTCCCTTGAGGATCCGCTGCCGAAATTGGGTCCGGCAACGATGATGTCGCCATCCGAGACGTCCTTTGCAAAGTCCGGTCTCACGTTCTCGAATGCGTGCTTTGCAAGTTCCTGTCGATCACCGGTCACAAGATATATCGCTGGAATGATCTGATCGGTGTCCACGTTCTCTGAAAATCGCCATACTCTACCTTTGATATATTTTTCCATTGCAGTCACCCCTCCAAAAGATCGGTGGGATCGGTTATCCGCCCGGTAATCGCGCTTGCTGCAACCACTGCCGGGTTCGCAAGATAGACCTCTGAATTCGGATGCCCCATCCTGCCGATGAAGTTGCGGTTCGTGCTGCTGACGCACCGCTCACCCTCTGCAAGCACGCCCATATAACCGCCAAGACATGCGCCGCACGTCGGTCCTGCGACATAAGCATCCGCATCCATGAATATCCCGATAAGTCCTTCCCGCATCGCCTGCTCAAAAACACTTCTACTTGCCGGAACCACAATCATCCTGACATCGGGGTGCACACTCTTCCCAGCCCCTTTGAGCACCGCGGCTGCGACACGTAGATCCTCGATCCGGCCATTGGTGCACGATCCGAGATATGCCTGATCGATCTGCACATTGATTTCGGATGCAGGGGTAACGTTCTCCGGAAGATGTGGTGTCGCAACCACCGGCACGATCTTAGAAGCATCGTATTCGAACGTATTCTTGTATTCCGCATCCTCGTCTGCGTAAACCGGTGAATACTCTCCGATGACACGATTCTTGAGGTAGTCGAAGATCGCCTCATCCGGCGGAATGATCCCGCATTTTGCGCCTGCCTCGATCGCCATGTTTGAGATCGTGATCCGGTCCGACAGATGGAGCGACTCTATTGCATAGCCGTAAAACTCCATCGACTTATAAAGAGAACCGGAAACTCCGATATCTCCGATGATGTGAAGAATGATATCCTTTCCCATCACGTACTTGCCAAGTTCTCCGTCAACGACGAACTTCTGTGTCTCAGGAACCTTGAACCATAGTTCTCCTGTTGCCATTACGGCTGCGGCTTCTGATGAGCCGATACCTGTCGAGAGTGCGCCGAGTGCGCCGTAACTGCACGTGTGCGAGTCTGCGCCCACAATCAACCGCCCTGGTGCTGCAAATCCCTCTTCGATCATGATCTGGTGGCAGACGCCGCCCCGACCAACATCGAAATGGTTCGGGATCCCGTATCTTTTAGCAAACTCGCGCATCGACTTTGCCTGCTCTGCCGATGCCACATCTTTGTTCGGCACGTAATGGTCCTGGATCAGCACCGACTTCTCAAGGATCGGCGTGGTATCGAACTCTTCGAAGACCTCGAACGCAGGAAGCCCGGTCACGTCATTTACCATGACATAATCGATCTTTGCGTCCACAATCTCTTTTGGAGATACGCTCTCTTTGCCGGCATGTGCTGCAAGGATTTTTTCAGCGATGGTCATTCCCATAACTCTGGTGTTGGCAGCGATTGGATAAAAAGATGAGTGTGGGTGGTGCCCGGTGTGTTGCGGGGGTCTGATGCGAAGATTTATATAGTATGTACGTTAATTCAAAGTACGATGTACGTAAAAACGTGCATTACGAAAGGAGGACGTGAACAATGAATGACAAATTGCAAATAAATAGAAGGATATACATAAATTGATCAAACAAATGTACATACAGATATGCTCAAATTGAAAGAGCAGGTACGCGAACTCGTTCTCAACGAGAGATATGCCATCCAATGGCACCACATACTATCACGCCACTCGAATATCACCGAGGATGACATAATAAATGGACTTTTATATGGATATTACAAACCAGACCGAGAAATAGATGGACGCTGCTTATCATGGTCTCGAATGAGTTATCCGCCAAGACTGATCCGTATCGTGTTCGAAGTGTACGAGACCGATTCTGGCAGTCTCGTGGGGGTTATCACAGCATTTGATGAAGATCGACACAAACGAACATGAACACAAAAAAAGAAGATGCACCCCCGATGAGCGATATTTCAACCATAACCCCTGAGATGGTGGAGGAGACAAAAATAGAGATTGCAAAGAGGCGCGCAGGCAGACACGGATCGCCACTAAAGGATATCGTAGATGTGACCTGTCCGGTATGCGGATCCCCTACAGTCAGTTTCGCAGATAATCTCGTATTTGAGGTTGTGCTGGCTGGCGAGCGGATTGTGATCCCAAATCTGACCGGGATCCGATGCTCGAACTGCGGAGATTTCGCATTCGATGCCGGTTCATCGAAGATAATCGATCGATACACCAGAAACAAGCCCTCTGGCGGATACGAATGCAGCATATCCACAGTCGGCGCAGGAAGACTTGGGATGTATATCCCAAAGGACGTTCTCAGGGTTATGGAGATCACGAAAAAAGGTAAAGCGATCGTGACGCCGCTTTCGAAGCAGAAGATGATCGTGGAATTGTGCTTAGAGTGACCTCATTGTGAAAATACTGGCATCACTGCACACCAAAAGGAGATTTACTCCGCGCGGCATTGTCTACAAATCCAGGTATTTTATCACTGCGGAGGGTGCAGAGTTTTAAGGGCTTTCCAGAAAGTAACCTGTTAAAGTTCGGGTCTCTGGTATCTCGCGTTGCAGTGAGATGATATTAAATTGATATGTTACCATATATATTATGATTCCCAATAGTTGATTATGTGGTCAAGTGAGGTATAACCTGCGGCACATACACTACACTTTTAGCAAATCCAATGGTTAATTATTTATACATCTGACCATCCACAATATATTCAACAAATCTAATGGATGGCGAACAATAATGGCAGCATTTGAGATACAACTGGATATTCCAGACGTTGAAATCGAGAACGTGGAGATAACTAAAAATGGGGATAGGATC
>DAOUXE010000075.1 GCA_030666765.1 Methanosarcinales archaeon | reverse complement strand
GAACGTAGAGAACACTCAGAGTGTGTTTATAAGTCGGCTCCATGTGGAATGTACAAAGTTGGATATAAATTTTATAGTTATGCAAGCGGTGGTGAGAGAACTGTTGAAACCGAGTTTGAGATAAGAGAAGGGAATGATAAAGAAGATCAACGAACGAAGTATCCCGATTACTTCAGAACACTGATGACCCGGATTAAACGGATTTTCACAGCAATTTGATCTCCCGCTTAAGGGCAGGTACTCAGCCCTGGCGAAGAGAAATAGCGATACGTCGACCGGAACACAACCGATTAGACCGTAGATCAAACACCCGAATACGCGATTTCGGAGCGAAGGTTACAACAGCCGGGCCGGATGTCTCAACTGCTTGCTACAAACACTCAACAAACGGCCTATTTCGACAGTTTTTTATATATCAATGGCGCAAGTACCCTACATAACTGAATGGAATGAGACACTGGAACAGATGTCACCTGGCATCTCGTTTCCATTCGGGCTGGTGTTTTCCAGACAGGGACTATAATATGATACAGTCATCGAAAACGCAAGAAAACCATGATATGTTTATAAATGCGATCGAGAGGATTATTACATGAGTCTGCTCCTGAGAGATACTAAGAACTACGGAAACGTCTACATCGATGGCGGCACGATCGCTGAGATCGGCTGCGGAGCGTACGACGCGGATACTGTTATTGACGCGCAGAGAAAGGCACTCGTGCCTGGCTTCGTGAACACGCATACCCACGCAGCGATGACGCTTCTTCGCGGGTATGCCGATGATATTCCCTTGCAAACCTGGTTACAGGATTGGATCTGGCCCGCAGAAGCGAAACTGACAGGAGAAGACGTCTACTGGGGCACAAAACTTGCGTGTCTCGAGATGATAAGGACTGGCACGACCACGTTTAACGATATGTACTGGCACGCACTGGAAAGTGCTAAAGCGGTCGATGAGATGGGGGTACGCGGCGTTGTCAGCAACGTCTTCATCGACATCGATGGCGGGACAGGTGGGTCAGAAGAGGAGACGCGAAGGGAAACTAAAAGACTGATCACGAAACTAACGAAAGATCACTCGGATCGTGTGATCCCCGCACTTGGTCCGCACGCCATATACACGGTCTCAGAAGAGAGTCTTAGGTGGATCGCAGAGTTTGCAAGAGACGAAGACCTACTGGTACACATCCACGTTTCAGAGACAGAACAGGAGGTTAAGGACTGCATCGATAAGACTGGCATGCGCCCTGTCGAGTACCTCGACCGGATCGGGTTTCTCGGTCCGAATGTCATTTCCGCTCACTGTGTCTGGCTCAGTGACAACGAGATATCGCTACTTGCGAAACATAATGTTAATGTGTCATACAACCCAACTTCAAATATGAAACTCGCTGTCGGAACGAATGTACGATATCCTGCACTCTGTGCTGCAGGAGTTAACGTCTCGATAGGGACTGATGGATGCGCATCCAACAACAATCTAAACATGCTCGAGTCAGCAAAGTTCGCATCACTTTTCCAGAAATCAGCAACGAACCAGCCGACCATGATGCCAGCGCGCGATGCGCTTTCGATGGTCACGAAGCATGGCGCACAAGCTCTGCGAATAGGAGAAAGAGGCGGCGAGATAGTTGAGGGCGCTCTGGCAGATCTGCTTTTGATCGATCTGCAACTGCCCGGGATGACACCACTTCACAACCTTGACTCGAACCTGATATACGCATCCTCAAACTGCGTTGACACCACGATATGCGATGGCGTCGTGCTCATGGAGGGCGGGGTGATAGATGGCGAGGAAGAGATTCTTATGAAAGCATCGGAAACAGCTTTTGACCTGGTTACCAGGAGGTAATAAGATGGCTAAAGATGAAAACAAAGCTATACCGGAAGAGACCACCAACGAAGTACCAAAGTGCCAAACCCTGCACGAATCGATGGAGCTACTGACAAAGCACATAGAGCAGGCGCTTAAGGAACTCGATCTCAACTCGGTTTCGGAGATGCTCGATAAGATCTTGGGTGCAAAGAGCATCTTTGTGATGGGGACTGGTAGATCGGGTCTCGTCGGCAAGGCATTTGCGACACGGCTCATGCATCTCGGACTGCACGTGTACGTGGTAGGCGAGTCAACGACGCCAGCGCTGCGCTCAGGTGATGTAGTGGTCGCAATCAGCGGATCCGGTGAAACGCTCTCAATCGTCGATCTCGGAAGGGTTGTAAAGAAGATCGGAGCGTCCCTGATCGTCGTCACTTCGCAACCAGACTCCACTCTCGGAAGAATGGCAGATAAGACTGTGAAGATCTTTGGTAGGGCAAAGAATGGCAAAGGCGACTATCTTGTACAGCATCTCCTCGGGAAGTATGCAAAACTCTCGGAACTTGCGCCGCTTGGCACCACCTTCGAGATCACTACGCTTGTCTTCCTCGATGCAGCGATCGCAGAACTGATGGTGCGGATGGGCAAGGACTCAAAGGCACTTGAAGATATGCACGACAAACTTCAGTAACATGATCTCCGCGATCAGGCGATACGGCGTCGAGATCGCTTCGCTCTGCGTTGCGGTCGTGATCTGGCAGCTAATTGCCCCCCATGTGACGAGGGGCAACTTCACCTTGCCTGGTTTCACCGATGTTCTGGAGTCGTTTTACAGTCTATGGGATATTATGATCACTGATGCTGCAACCAGTCTGCTACACTTCGGAATCGGCATGGCTGCCGGTATATGCGTCGCGATACCGCTTGGGGTTGGTATGGGCTGGTTCCCAGTAATTGACAGAATATTTGATCCGATCATAGAGATCCTACGCCCGATACCGCCGCTTGCATGGATACCTTTTGCAATAGCGTTTATTGGGCTCACACATACGTCTGCCGGAACCATCGTGTTTATCGGGGCGGTATTTCCGATCCTGATCAATACGTATCAGGGATTTAGGAATGTGCCGAAGGTTCTTATCGAAGCAGCGATGGTGCTTGGATGCACGAGAAATTGTGACCTGATCAGGAAAGTTGCATTTCCGTCTGCAATCCCGGACATTGCAACAGGGATCAGGGTTGCGATGGGCGTCGCATGGATGTGTGTGGTTGCGGCAGAGATGTTTGGTGTATCAAGAACCGGAATCGGATACAAGATATCGCACTGGGTGCATTTTTACAGGATGGATCATGTCATGGCGTACATGCTCCTCCTCGGATTCATTGCGCTCCTCATCGACCGGGCGTTTCGGTTTCTGGTAGACGAGCGGCTCTCCAGGTGGCGCAAAGGGGTTATTGCGTGATTGGACGCAACCTTGATAACAACCAGCACCAATGCTGTAACAAAGAAACAGGAGGTTTATAAATGGACATTGATAGACCGGTGCAAGAGGTCATGTCATCACACGTGATCACGGCAGACATTAGCGACTCGTTGATGAACATCACAAAAGAGATGATCAAATATGACAGGTCAAGTGCCGTCGTTACAGAAGATGGAAAACCAGTCGGCATCATAACCGAGCGTGACATATCACGCAAGATCATACCTGACGACAGGAAACCAAGTACAGTACCGCTCTCTGAGATCATGACGTCCCCGCTGATCACCGTTGACCAGAACACATCGGTGAGCGACGCGATTCAGATGATGCTCTCGAAGAAGGTCAGAAGGCTGCCAGTATTCCGAAACGGTACCTTAATCGGTATCATCACGAGTCAGGACATCGTTGCCGTATCCTCTGATATGAGCGACGCCCTAAGGGAACTTATGGAATCCGAGGTCGAATCCCTGCTGACATCAGATTTTGAGGGTATATGTGATGCTTGCGGGCAGTATTCATACCATCTGACCGTCGTTGATGGAAGGTCGCTATGTGATGACTGCAAGGACGCCATATGGAGAGAGCCAACCGACGACAGTCACGACTCTGCGTACTTAGAGGGCTAACGGATGGACCTCGTACAGAACATACTTGAGATCATCGAAAACGATCCGAAAATCGATATTAGCGAGATCGCAGCACTTACTGGCAGGTCGTATGAGGAGATCAGGGATTGTATATATCAACTGGAAGGAGACGGCACAATCCGTAAATATAAGACCATCATCGACTGGGACAAAGTAGATAACGGATTTGTTTATGCGATCATCGAGATAAAAGTATCCCTTGAGCGTGAGACCGGATACAATGTGGTTGCAGACCGTATCTCAAAATTCCCTGAGGTCAGATCGGTCAGATTGATGTCGGGAGATCATGATATCTCGCTCACCGTACGCGGCAAATCGATGAAACAGGTTGCGTTTTTTGTCGCAGAGAAGATTGCGACCCTGCCGCAGGTGCAGAGTACTGCCACTCATTTCGTTCTGAAGACCTACAAGGAGGATGGTGTGATCCTGCATGAAACAGAGCACACAGAACGTCTCCCGATCGTTGCATAAAAGGCAAACGCGAGTCTCAGACACGGTGCAGAGTGTGCCGCCGTCTGGCATCCGCAGGTTCTTCGATCTGGCAAACGAACTTGAGGATGTGATCTCACTTGGCGTGGGCGAACCGGATTTCGTGACCCCATGGCATATCAGGGAGTCATGTATTCACGCGCTTGAGCAGGGGCATACCTCATACACCACAAACCAAGGACTCCCTGAGTTGCGAGAAGAGATCGCGGGCACGTTCCTACGGGATCATTCACTCCACTACGATCCGAACGAGGAGATCCTGATCACGACTGGTGTTAGTGAGGGGATAGACCTTGCGATGCGCGCGATTCTGAATCGCGGTGATGAAGTCATTATTTCTGAGCCGTGCTACGTCTCTTACGTCCCGACCGTGGTCTTTGCTGGAGGAGTTCCGGTTACGGTTGCCACAGGCATCGAGAACGATTTTAAAGTTACAGCAGAGCGGATAGAGGATGCGGTAACGGAAAAAACACGCGTAATCATGATTAATTACCCGAATAATCCGACAGGTGCAACAATGGGAAAAAACGATCTCGAAGAGATTGCAGATGTTGCAATCGAGTACGATCTGATAGTAATTTCTGACGAGATCTATGATAAGCTAACTTATGATGGAAAACATACCTGTTTCTCATCCTTAAACGGAATGATTGAGAACACGGTTCTGTTTAATGGTTTTTCAAAGTCTCATGCGATGACCGGACTTCGGGTCGGATATGCTCTCGGAAGTAGTGACATTATCGGAGCGATGACGAAGATACACCAGTACACCATGCTCTGCGCCCCCATAACCTCTCAAATGGCTGCAATCGATGCGCTTCGGAACGGACAGGCAGAGATGGATCGGATGGTGCGGGAGTACGACCGCAGGAGACATCTGGTCATCAACGGCTTTAACAAGATCGGGCTTGACTGTTTCTGGGGGAAGGGGGCATTTTATGCATTTCCATCAATTGCAGGCATGGGGATGACCGCGGATGAATTTGCAGAGCGGCTGATGCTTGAGAAGCGGGTGGCGGTAGTTCCCGGCAACGTGTTCGGGGACTGTGGTAGTGGATTTTTGCGATGCTCGTATGCTGCATCGAGGGATGCCATAAAGGAGGCACTTGCCAGGATCGGGGAGTTTGTTGAGTCGATTTAGGGATGCAGTGTAGTGTAATATGCCATAGGCTGCAAGTTCGCACCAATACGTTAACATCGCCACAATCCGCAGTGGTGAAACCATTTCGTGAGATTGGTGTAATATGGATTGTAGATCTGCTCCGAAAATAGACATGTCGCCAAGATAACCTCGTGAATCACGAGCGACTAACGCTTTTAAATAGGATTAAGTCTGCCAAACTGCCCAGTTTGCACCTCTAAATATGCCCTATCGCAAGAATAAATCTGGTTCTGACGGATTCTGTGGTCACTGGCGATAGCCCCCATCGGCGTAAAAAGAGGGGGTTTCTCCACATCATCGGTGTAACATACCATATACGGAAGTACAAAGGAGGCGCGGATGGTAAATACATCGTTTCCATTACCGTCCTTCGTCTTTACTTTAATACGCCTTAAACGAATTTCTGGCATTTTCTTGGACTCCGGAAGGATGCCATGGAATGTATACCCTTGCTGGATCATAACCGGGAACAGTTCCGGATGTTGCTCAATCACGCTATCCAAATACATGCGAAACTCTTTAGCATCACCCAATATGTGGTTATACTCTTCCTGTT
>DAOUXE010000037.1 GCA_030666765.1 Methanosarcinales archaeon | reverse complement strand
TCGGATTTGCTAAAAGTATATGGTATATGCTGTGCATTACCCACACTTGACCGGAAGTTGATTGGTGGGCATTGTAATGTATAAATGGTGACATATCAATTTGAGATCACCTCATTGCAACTCGAGATATCAGAGAGCCAAGTTTTACTCAAGATTGTACATATATGTTTATGAAAGTATAAAGAAACAACACTTCGGTTGCATGCGTTTACAGTCACAACCGGAACTGCTGGATCCCCTCAAAAACCTGTGCGCATCCGGGCATCTACCCCTGCTACTTCACAGCTTGCTCCGCACCTTCTCGTAAAACCGCCACCCTGTCTTCGCAAATAGCGCAGGCTCATCCGCCCTCGTGATAGTAATGAGATCGCCAGCCTGCACTGGTTGCGTGTGGTGTCCATCGATGACGATAGCAGCGTCCTTAAACGCTAGTATCGGCTCAACAGTGATCCTGCTATCCGCGGAGACCACCCACGGCCTCGAGGAGAGCTTGTACGGCGCAAGCGGCACGATGACGACGCCGCCCACCTTCGGATCGACTATCGGACCTCCTGCGCTCATCGCATAAGCGGTGGAGCCGGTCGGCGTCGCAAAGACGATTCCATCCGCACGCAGGCAGTCGAGTTCGCAGTCATCCACAAGAATCCGGAACGCAAACATCTTGGCAGGGCGGGTTGTGACGATTACGGCTTCATTGGTTGCACGCGGGAGCGTATCTCCGTTGATGCGGATCGTAAGCCGCATCCGCGCCTCGACCGTAAGATCGGCGAGAACCTCATCGATCATGGTAAGCGCATTTTCAGGCGTGGCATCAGCGAGGAAGCCGACCCTGCCGAAATTGACTCCGAGAATCGGTATCTGTCCTTCGAGTTTCTGGATGGTGCGCAGGATCGTGCCATCACCGCCGACGATGATCAGCAGATCGGCATCCAACTCCTCGATCGGGACGCCCCCGCCCCGGGTTCCGATCCCGGATGCGGTGTCCGTCTCGAATACCACCTCCTCGATCTCGGTTTTCGATTCGAGATGGCGGGATATGAGCTCTGCCAGTCTGATTGCGCCGGGTTCATCGTAGCGAGAGACGATTCCAACCCGCTTTATGGATACGGTAACATCCCTGCTCATAAAACGCCTCAAGTAAGTGTGGGGCGGGCGGTTACATTAGTCTTTTGGTACGTGTTTAGCTAACCACAAGATTACATGGATTTCCACAAGATTTCTGTGTTAATCTCGCGTAAT
Organism: Methanosarcinales archaeon; assembly: GCA_030666765.1. GTDB lineage: Archaea > Halobacteriota > Methanosarcinia > Methanosarcinales > Methanogasteraceae > Methanogaster_A. The sequence continues at coordinate 6,971 of DAOUXE010000037.1, read as the reverse complement.
CTCGCGGTTTTTTCACCTCATCTAAACATATACGTCTTTTGTTTCCTTGCGTACTAAGAAACCAGAGTTTTTACCCGTGACCACGCAAAGACCAACACATTCAGAGATACTCGCTCTGAATTGCTATAACCTCTGAACTATCCTTCGCACAGGCGTACGCCTCCAGCAACTCACGGTTCAGTTCCAAAAACGTGTGCCCCCAGTTAAACTTTCCAAGTATCGTGGCTGCTTGCTCATCTTCGCCGAGGATGTGCAGGGCGGCAGCGAATGCCTCGACAGTCGTTAGCTTAAACGGCTTTCCAAAGTTTACAGGATTTGCAGCTACCAGATATGGAAGCGCCCGCTGTTTCATGCGGCTAAGTCTCTTGAAAACCAGTTCCGCATCTGCCCATGAACAATCCAGCGCAGAAATACCTGTGCACACATCGTTAGGTGCAAGCGCCCTCTCTGAGAACGGGTTTAGCAGCATAGACTTATATGGAAGTTCCAAGGGCTTCTTCTGCTGCGCCAACCCGAACTTGAGCAGCTTTTTGCCTGTGCACTTCTTCGGATCGCATTGATTTGCGTGATACAGGTACAGCGGGAGCATGATCGCCCATTATCCGCAGATTCTTCTCATAATCGTTGCGTAAGCATCCGAAAGATCACCTTTTTCGTACCGGTATACGTCCTTGTCAAGACTCTCGATCCTGCCCTCGTCGTACGAACCCGCGTCCCAGAACCGGCAGCCATCCGGCGTTCCAACCTCATCGGCAAGCAGGATCTTGCCTGCAAGGTTCTTCCCAAACTCGATCTTGAAGTCCGCAAGGATGATTCCTTTTTCGAGGAGATGCGCACTCATAACATTGTTTACCCGTCGTGTGGATTCCTTGATCATATCCAGTTCCTCGCGTGTAAGCCACCTGTTATCCAGAACCTCCTGCTCATCGATCAATCGATCGGTCGCCTCAAACTTGGTCGTGAACTCGCAGATTCCTTCCGGTATCCTTGCGCCCAATCTCGGCTCGATTCCTACCAGAGGTTTTTCTCCACTTTCGTATCGTTTCAGTAGTGATCCCGCGACAAAATTGCGCCAGATCACCTCGACCGGGATGATCTCGAGGTATTCGACTTCCATGACGTTTGGCGGGACGAAGGCGCGAAAGTGCGTCGGTATCCCTTCCTTTTCCAGAATCTCGAACCAGTACGTAGACAATCTACAGCAGACCTCGCCTTTGTCCGGATATTCATCCTTCTTCATCCCATCGAATGCGGTTATGCGATCTGTAAACTCAAAGAATGTCTTTCCATCCTTTTTTATGACGTCTTTTGATTTACCTGCTTGCTCTCTGGTGGTCGTTGTCATGAGGTCATCTTGGAACCGCGGATGGTTTAACCTTTTCCGGGAGCTCCTTCAATGCCAAAAGATATAAGAGCTGCCACCCGGATAATATGTCGTGGCTGCGGCTGTAGTTTAGTGGTATGACATGAGCTTCCCAAGCTTATAACCCGGGTTCGAATCCCGGCAGCCGCATGGATCAGATCAACACTATCGTGACGGTAATCCGGTAGTGAGAGTTTCAAACCGCCGGATCGACACCAGAGGCGTTAACATGAAAAAAGATATCACATACTTCGAAGAGCCGGGCGCTGCTAACACGGATGAGACTGTGCGGGTTGCGGTTGAGAGGGCAGTTGAACTTGGCATCGAGCACATCGTGGTTGCAAGCACCACAGGATCGACAGGAATTAAGGTTGCGAAAGCAGCAGAGGGCACAGGCATCAAGACGATCGTTGCAACGCTGCATTACGGCGCAAGAGTGGAAGGAAAATGGCTATTTGAGGAGAGTAACCTCAAAACACTGGAAAAGATGGGCGCAACCGTCTTTACGCAGACGCACCCTCTATCGGGACTGGAGCGGTCATTCACTGACAAACTCGGCGGGGCGAGCCGGGCTGAGACCATTGCAGCCGTCCTGAGGAGTCTGTTCGGGATCGGGTTTAAGGTCGCTGTCGAGGTCACGATCATGGCTGCGGATTCGGGCATGGTCCCTGTCAGCGACGATTCCGAGGTCATCGCGATCGGCGGGACCGGTACGGGCGCGGATGTTGCATGTGTGATCAAACCCGGACATGCGAACAGTTTCTTTAAGATGCAGATACGGGAGATTATCGCAATGCCACGGGTGAAGTGAGATTTTGGATGATGCAGTGGCTTACACATAACTTGGGCCAATAACAGTTATCTTGAAAATGATGGCATCTTCGAATAACGGAGTATATTCAAAATTGCCGAATAAGAGGTGTTTAAAATGCGCAGAGTAACCGGATACATCGAAAAAGACCCTGAAACCGGATTGTATGTAGCAGTCGTTCCCGGAATCCCTGGTGCCCATACACAGGCAGAAACGCTCGACGAGCTTTACAAAAACCTTAAAGAAGTGGTCGAATTATGCCTGGAGGAGATGGACATTGATAGTAAAGAGCAGCTACCCGAATTTGTAGGGATTCAGCAGGTTGAGGTGGCAGGTTGAGCAAGCTTCGGATCATCGATGCTAAAAGGATGGAGAAGCTGCTATTTCTATTGGGCTTTGAGCGAGTTCGCCAGAACGGAAGTCACGTGTTTTACAGACACCCTGATGGGATGACTACTACAGTCCCACATCACAAGAGGAGAGTTTTGGCACGTCCTTTGATATGGGAGATTCCGCGAGAGATTAAACTCACTGTCGATGATTACAACACGCATCTGAAAAGATTATAAAAATCCGGACACCCCCGAATCCGTATGTGCTCACGTCCCCACCCACACAGGCTCAGTAATCTTCTTTAGCGTCGCAATTGCTGACAGCATCGCAATGTAACTCGTCTTTGGATTCTCAGGCGATGGAACGTTCTCAACCCGGACCGTCAGCGCCCCAAACTCCCCTGTAACCTTAATCTCATGCATATTCCGTGTAACCGCGGGATCCGCGATGACTCGTACCGTCGTTGCATCGTACCCGATTCCTGCAAGACTCAGTGTGCCTGCCACGTTCACGTTCGCGGGAAACGCCTGCACCGCATCCGTGGCAGTCCCCTCAAAGAGCACAGTCGCCCCGGATAGCGACGAAAGATCGATGTCATGCTCCTCGATGTAAGGCGCACCGACAAACCCTGCAGGTGGTTTTGTCGTCGTCAGCACGACTGCGTCAATCCGTCCGATAGCTGCTGACCTGATGCCGTCGATGCCTGCGACTGCGCCAGACGGTACGTATATCCTGCAATCATTGCGCCGTGCCAGATCCTTGAGTTGATCGAAGAGTTCCGCATCTGCGAGAGCACCGACGCTCATGATCATGAGATCGCACCCCGCGGAGAGCACAATTGGTGCGATCGTGTGTAAAGCCTGCTGGGATGCAGCTTCGACCACGATATCCACGGATCTTGCCATCCTGCCGACATTCATAGTTGCTGGGTGGCTATCAAGCGAGTCTGCAAGTTGCTCTATCGCAGGATCGCGGTCGCAGATTGCGATGAGGTCTGCATCGATGATTCCCTCGTCGATCGCGTTACATATTGCGCTTCCGATCGCACCGCATCCGAAGACCCCGATCTTCAATCTATCTTTCGGCATGTTTTATCTCAATAGTTATGTCCGCGTCCGTGCCTTCACTATCAACGCCTTTTAAGGAGGATACCATCCCGAAAATCGTTTTCGAGATGATATCCTGAACAAAGAAACCCATTGGGACCGCCTCTCCTCCGACAGTCACGCTCACAAGCCCTTCCTTCACCACACAATCTGAGATTGCCTTCTCCCCGCGGACGATAGCTTCTGCCATCTTCATGCAGTCATCGCACCCGCATTTCCCGCAGTCCATCTTCGGAAGCTTCGCGTATATCCTCGCAATCTCGATCGCCCCTATTACGTAATCGAGAATCTCCTCGAAATCATCCGCATCGGGATCGTATCTGCGCCCGCCACCATCCATCTCGATATCCCCGAGTACGATCTTTGGGATATTCTCGGTCTTATGCCCCTCCACGAGTATCAGATCAGGGGACGTTGCAACGTCAGCGAGTCTTACGATTTCATCGAATTTCATGCCGCTTTTAAGGATGAACGATGTCTCATCTGGTGTACTTGCAACCACGAGTCCGGCACCGGATTCGGCATGTTTCCATGTGTCTGTTCCTTCAATATCTATCGAAAATCCATCTTTGGGGATATTCTTTATCGTGGACACAGAATATCCGCGCTCGCTCAATCGTTCAATCAGTTTACAGATTAAGGTTGTCTTTCCGGTGTTGTGGTAGCCAACAACACCAATTATAGCTGCATTAGTCATTGTATCGTTTCTCCATTCTGGTATCTGTGATTTTCTATCTGTTTGAAAGCCTCATCAAAATCGATATCTTTTGAGTCGCTGTATCGTATACGCTCCCGGTAGGATTTTTCATATTCTGTTTCCGCAAGCTCCTTAGCCATATCATGAGATATTTTTCCCACATGCTCCAGAATATTTCGGTCGTTCAACTGCAAAGAGCTGTCCGGTTTCGCGGTCCAGTCGTTCATGTGCATGGGGGTGCGGCGCATCGCCTGTCCTTCGGCAAAGACAAGATATTGCTCTACAAGATTGTTAAGCCCACGTAACCCATCTTCATCAAGATAATTTTTGGCGATGGCAACATCCTGTTTGCGCACTTTCTCGCCCCGCCAACTGGTGAGCCCCATATTCGGTTTGGTGGCATTTCCCCGGTCATAAATGATTTCAGCGGCAGTCTTTCCGGTGATTGCCCAATGAAGTTTGTTTTGCACGGTCTTGAAAAAATTGATGCTGGTTTTGGTTGTGGGATCGTAATCGATGCTGGTCGCATAAATATCGGTTATTTTCTGGTAAAACCGACGTTCAGAGGTGCGGATATCCTGGATGCGGCGCAGAAGTTCGTCAAAATAATCAAATGGCTGATCAGGGTTTTTCAGCCGCTCATCGTCAAGAACAAAACCTTTGACAATATACTCCCGCAGCCGCTGGGTTGCCCATTGGCGGAATCGAGTGGCAACATGGGATTTTACGCGATAACCGACAGAGATGATCATGTCCAGGTTATAAAAATCCACCACTCTGGAAACTCGTCTGCTCCCCTCTTTTTGAACTGTCAAGTATTCCTTGACAGTTGAATCTGGTGTCAATTCGCCCTCATTATAAATGTTCCGAATATGTAAGCTAACATTCTGCTTTGTTGTCTGAAACAACTCCGCAATCAACTTCTGTGTCAGCCAGACCGTCTCGTCCACAAGCAGGACTTCAATCTTCGTTTTGCCGCCTTCGGTCTGGTAAATGATAATTTGAGAGTCGTTTTTTGCAGGTAGATTTTCAGCCATCGGAAGTCTCCGTATAATGGCATGTACCTCATCAGATCCCGGTAGCTGAAGTCACTGCCCCTGCCCCTGCCCCTAAGTGAAGGGGTCTTTGGTGGGAATAGCTTGTATCCCTCACCATCGGTATCCGTCCGGCATTCTCAATGATCCAGTTAAACTCCGACGGTGGCATATATTCACCTGACATCGATCCCGCCGATTTCGATATTTTTTCTTCCATGAGCGTTCCTCCAAGATCATTTGCTCCACAATGGAGTGCGTACTGCGCCAGTTTTTTCCCGAGCTTCACCCAGCTCGCCTGGATGTTTGGTATGTGGTTGTGTAGCACGATTCGTGCAAGCGCATGCATCCGCAGGTCATCGATTCCGGTGTTGCCGTAATTTCCGCCTGCAAGCATCCCTTCGCCGAGTTTGTTGTTGTATGGCATAAACGAGAGCGGCACAAATTCAGTGAATCCATGCGTCTCGTCCTGCAGGTTGCGAATCAGGAACAGGTGATCGATCCGGTCTCTCATAGTTTCGATGTGCCCGTACATGATGGTTGCGGTCGTTCGTATGCCAAGACTATGCGCAGTTCTAACGACACCTGCCCACTGTTCAGTATTCAGCTTACCCGGGCATATCTTCGCGCGCACATCATCCACAAGGATCTCTGCTGCGGTCCCAGGCATTGTATCAAGTCCTGACTTCTTTAGAGCGGTAAGCGCATCTCTTACGGCGGCACCATCTCGCTCCCGGTCTTCGCTTCCACCACCACACTCCCCGTTCCCGGCTCTCCTGCCCCCACCTGCTGCGTACCAGACCTCCATCGGGGAATATGCATGGATATGGACCTTCGGAAATTCGGATTTGATCGATTCAAGGATCTCGCAGTAATTTGACAGGTGCATATCCGGCAGAAGCCCCCCCTGAATGCAGACCTCGGTTGCACCCACACTGACCGCTTCCTCTACTTTTTTAAGGATCTCCGGAATCCCGAGCCGGTATCCATCCGGATCCCTGAATGCGCAGAACCGGCAGGTTCCGATGCACCGGTTTGTGAAATTGATGTTTCGGTTGGGTATGTATGAGACAACGTCCCCGACCGCCTCTGCGCGCAGTTCATCTGCCAGTCCGAAGAGTTCGGCAGGCGGCGCGATCGCAAGCAGCGTAGCATCCTCTTTCGTACATTCACCCCTATACACGCGGTCGATCAAGTCTGTGGGAAGCATCACTCTCGTACGTTTATAGCCAATCTTTAAAATGTGTTGGTTCGAGAGATGCATAAGGATGATGCATTCTAAGATGCGCTGGGTGGTGCTGTCACTGGTATTTTCGCTGTCACTGGTAGTCGTATCTGTTGGCTGCATCCACGAAAGCCCTGTGCATCCCGAAAGCCACATCGAGGTCGGGGGTGGAAAAGGAGTCGGTTGGCAAGATGCCAATCCGGAAGAGAGCCAGTCTGAGGTGCTTTCACACATAGAGGCCATAATCGAGTCCCTGAATTGTGCCATCGCATACTTTAACGATCGTGAATACGATGGCTGCCTAACAGAATGCGAGCAACTGAAACAGGAGAATCGGGAGTACGCTGCATCGATCGAGTCGTTCGAACACTGTGTCACGAACGCTTCGCTCTCCGGATCCGG
>DAOUXE010000011.1 GCA_030666765.1 Methanosarcinales archaeon | reverse complement strand
TTGTGGAAATCAGTGTAATCTCGTGGTTAGCTAAACACGTACCAAAATCTTTTGAGAACCACAGAATCCATCAGAATCAGTAATTTTCGTGGCCAGGCGGCTCGTTTTTACGACATCTTATAAACTTTGGTCAGAAGATACATAACTTACTGTTGCAGTATGTTAGGGGTCTCGATCCTTCCGCGTATCAGATCTTCGTAAGTCCGGTATGCAGCAATGAGAAGCCCCATCAACGCCGGCGCCATAAAGAAGCCTGCGATACCAGCGACTAGCGCGCCTCCGATGAACATCAACATCATCAGGAGGGGGTGGGTGTAGGATTTCACGCCAACGATGTATGGGCGGAGCACCAGTTCGGTCGGACCGTAAATCACAGTCGCGGCTATGACATAGAAGATGACCGCATTCCAGACCCCGTACTCGAAGTATCTGCCGACAGCGATTGGGCCAAGGATCATCCAGCCGGCAAATATCGGGATCAGTGAAGCAAGGAAGATCAGCGATGCCATAGCAGGGACATGCGCAACCCCGAAGAAATACAATACGAATAATGAGATTATACTGGCAAATATCGCGACGTACAGATTACCTATAAAGATACCGGAGAGTATCTGATCCGCATGTTCAATGAATGCATCAATGATCCTGATATTTGATTGTGGAACCAGACCCCGGATAAGCGTCACAAACCGACCCCCGTCCATCAGCAGGAAGAAACAGACGAAGACCGCGACTATGGCATTGATGATAAGTAGTAGGAACTTCTTTAAGTACTCTAATGCCGGGATATGCTTAAGTATCCCGATCGCAGAGGTCGCAAGGTTCTCGATCATCTGCGAGGTATCTTCCCCATCGTATATGAATTTCGGGAGGTCCAGCCCTTCGATTGTGGATATAAACGAGGTCATGATCTCTGAATGGTGCACAACCACCCAGGTGATCTGGCGTGTGATTTCGATCGCACCCGTGCCGAGTATGAGTAGGATCGGGGTGATTATACACGCTGTTGCGATGAATGGGGCAAATCTCGTGTATTTTACTAATTTATTGTTGATCGGTCTTCCAACATACGCAAAGACCACGCCGAGTACAATACCATCGACAAGCGGAAGCACAGTGTAAACAATCGCCAAAAAAAGGATCGAAACTCCTGCTATGGTCGCTATAGTCCACTTATGTTCGATGAGTTTCGATACACCGTCTGACTCCATGGTTAACCAGTCAAACCCCCACTGCGCCCACCTTTAAAACGAAAATCCCGACCCTATTCATGCACAGGAATTACCCGCTCCATCCTGCTGCCACGAACGATGATGACCGAGCATGGTGCAGTGGCTACGACCTTCTCAGAGATGCTCCCGATCAATAACTTCGAGATCGTCTTCTTTCCGGTATACCCGATCACCACCAGATCGATGTCCTCGTCGCGCACAATCTTTAAGATTTCCGGCGCAGGTTTTCCGTCACGCATGATGATCCTCGCATCCACTCCTTTCGATTCCGCAATCTCTTTTACCCGCTCCGCAGTCTTTACAGAGTCGTCAAGCATACGCTGCCGCATCTTCTTTATCGCCGACTCCGGGAGTTTTATGATATCGCCATAATGCCTGCCTGCTCCAACACCGGAAGCGGTAACCACCCGGGTCTCGACGATGCGGCTCGTATCAACAATATTACACGCAGCGACCTTTGCGCCGAATCTTTTTGCAATGCTAAGACCTGATTGTGCAGCATACTCGGCATCCTTTGAGCCATCTGTGGGGATGAGGATATTTTCATAACCTGCCTCTGGTATGTCACCCCGCACCATCATGACATGGCACTCGGCACCGCGCAGTACGCGGCTTGCGACCGCACCAATATGCCCTGAATGCGATAGTCCGGTTGCGCCCATGAAGATCACGCTGACATCGATCTCGACTGCTTCGTTGATGATCTCGTCAAACGGGTGCCCGATCAGCACATTTGCAGATTTCACGTCCGCGCCATACTCTTCTGCCGTCTTCCTTGCCCGTTCGAGATACATCTCTCCGGTCGTTTTCATCCGCTCGACGATATCCGCGTCCTTGTACACGCTTGAGTCCACCACATGGACGATCGTTAGTTCCGCGCCATATATCTCGGTAAACCGTGCGGCATGTACCACCGCGGCATCTGACTGAACCGAACCGTCAACCGGTACCAGATATTGAAATCTTGCCATTTAATTCCCCTTGACTGTGTACACCCTCTCAACACGAGTACTCTTCACCACAAAGACCGAACACGGCGATGTTCGTGCAACCTTCTCAGACACACTTCCGAGTACCCACCTGGAGACTCTGCCCTTTCCGGTATAGCCGATCACCACAAGATCGATGTTCTTGGCACCGACCGCTTTTAATATCTCGACTGCGGGTTTTCCTTCCCATATCAGGGTCTTTGTCTCGGTGCCTTTGGATTTGCCGAGTGCAACCACATCATCGGTGGTCTGCTCCGCCTCCAGTAAATCCTTCTCGCGGCCTGTGCGTATTATGGAACATGCTATCAGATCGGCATGATACCTGTGCGCGACGCTTGCAGCGAATGTTGCAGCATATCCGGCATCGACCGAGCCGTCGGACGGGATCAGGATATTCCGGTAGAACTGATCGTTCTCGAGTTTGTCCCGCACCAGCAGCACATGACACTGTGCGCCGCGAATCACGCGCTCAGCGGTGCTGCCGATCGTCTCGCCCTCGGCGCGTTCCGCGCCATGAGCACCAAGAATGATCACGCTGGCATCGATCTTCTTCTGTTCCTTGATGATCTCGTTGTATGGCGATCCCGTAAGCACCTTTGCTTCGAGTACCCCGATCCCGTGACTCTTGCACTGATCCCGCACATCATCGATCAGTGCCTGTCCGATCGCGGTATCTTCCTCGATCTCCTTCGTATCCTTGTGTGCTCTTGTATCCACCACATAGATCGGTGAAATCTCTGCGTTGTACATCTCTGCCATCCGTATGGCATGTTTGACTGCTACTCTGGAATAATCAGAGCCATCAACCGGTAACAGGAATTGAAATTTTACCATTGAGCGATCCCTCGATGTATAAATTAGCCCATAACACTTAAGTCTATTTCCCAATGTCGCAATGGAAATAAAAATAGAAATGGTTGAATAAATCAACCATTGCATCTACATCTGTTTGTCTATGTACGGATTGTCAGGCAGCGTGAGATCGAGTCCCATCGCTTCCGCAAGAATCTCCTGCTGATCCTTAAAGATCATCTTCGTATCCATCGCGTTCATGCCGTCCATGATGTTTCGCCTGCAGAACGGGCACGTGCTTGTAATGATGTCGGCATTCACGAGTTCAGCATCAGCAACCCGCTTCTGAGCCATCTTCAGTGCAAGATCGGAGACGCCTGCTTTGATACCGCCGCCTGCACCGCAGCAACGCTGCAGTTCCCGCGTTCTTGCCATCTCGACGAAGTCCATGCCCGGAACCATGTTGTAAATTCTTCTCGGTTCATCGAAGACGCCGACATGTCTTCCTGTGTGGCAGGAATCGTGGAATGTTACTCGCTGTTTCAGCGGGTTCTTCCAGTCAAAGTCGCTCTCTTGAAGCGTACCATCATTCAGCAATCTGTCCATGTACTCACTCAACGCAAGAATCTCGAACGGGAGATCCCCACCCTCATAGAACTTGGGCCAGTCGATGATACTCGTCCGGTGGCAGCCCGCGCACGCGTAGATCACGGTCTTGACACCCTTGTCGACCATCGCATTCACGTTGTGGTTCACAAACTCGCTCGCCAGTTCGAGCTGTCCGGTCCTTATAAGAACCGAGACACAGCACCATTCCTCAGGTCCAAGCATCGTGAACGGAATGTCCAGTGCCTGCAGAACCCTTGTCGTTGCAACACCGACCCGCTGCATCCGGTATGCTGCTGTACATCCTGTGAAGTATGCGACATCTGCCTTGTCCTTGATCTCGACATCCTCGGGAACCCAGCAGAGCCGATCCTCCTGGTCAGCAGCGAAGACGTTATGGGACGCAAGAAGGTCCACAAAACCGGTCTGCTTACCATACGGTCCGCGCTTGTTAATCACTGCATTCCTGCGGAACGACTCCCAGACCTCAACGGTATTGATGGATGCCTCACAGACCGTACCACAGATACCACATGTCGTGCAGTGATATATCTCGTCTTTCAGCTTGAGGACATCGTCCTCAGGAATCTGCCTCGGACCAAAGAGCGCTGCGCGCAAGCCGTAACCCTTGTTCAGCATCTCTCTCATGCCAGTGAGCTTGTTCTTCGGTGCAAAATCCATCTTCTGTACATCGTTCATGCCCTCTCTGCCTTCAGGAGTGAATGTCTCCTCCTGTATCTCCTCGTAGACCGGACACCAGTTCAGACACTCACCACATCGTGTACACGCGTCGATCTCAAGTAGCTGCGACGTCGTGAACCGCTCGGTTGTAAGCGATGGTTCTCTTCGTGCCATTATTCACCACCACCGTGCGTGAGGATCGAGAGCGGTGTCGCGATGATGTGGATGTACTTGGTAAACGGTATCATCGCAACGCAGAAGAGAAGCGAGATCACTACGTGGAAGAGCGCTGCCGGGGGTGCAATAGCAGAGTACTGCTCAAGGAAGTATCCCTCGCGCATCCATTCCGAGATGAATCCGGTGATCACGATTATGAAGAGGCCACCTGTCAGGAAGACGTCATAGAACGTAGTACCATTCCGAACCTCTGTGATGAAGAGCCTTCTGGCAATTGCGATCAGCACGCCTATAAGCAGCACATAACCGAATACCTCGTTCAACGTAACAATCACTGGGAAGCTCTCGACGATGGGACGTCCATGTGTGATGGTTTCACCAAACATGCCACCATACTTGTGGAGGAGTTCCACAACAAATATCAGCATCGAGAAGACGAAGAGCATGATCCATCCCCAGAAGATCGTTATATGCATGACCCATCTGAGGACGCTTCGCTGCAGGATGCGCCGCTGGATCAGGATATCCATCACAAGAGTCGTGAGCACACCCTGCTCATGTTTCTTGTCGAAGATCTGGGAGAGGAGCAGTTTCAGGAAACCGCCGATGCTGCCTCCCTGACCTTCCTTTCCATATCCTTCGGATCCGTAGCCCCATTTCTTCATCTGAAAGAGTAGCCCTCCGAAGAAGAGTATGACCGTTGCAAACCCTGCAACTATCATAATCCAAAAAGAAAGACCGCTGTAATATTCCATATCCATATTTAGCCTCCTTTATTCGTATCGTTCAAAGGTTATCACCTTTATGACCTTTTCATTGGAGTTATCTTATTTAAAAGTTATCGATGCCAGCCCCACTATGCAACCTGCACGGCGCAAGAACTGCTAGCAGATGCATGCCGTTTAAGCATCTTTACTGCACCTCAAAATGTAACGGTTTTATCGCACTCTTTAACTATTTCATACAGGTCCCTCATCGTTGACAAAGGACATATCTCCGAGCCCTCCGATTGGCGGATTTTAAGGCAGCTACCGCAGGCGAATATCTCGCCACCCGCATCCAGAAACGTTCTCATCTGTTCTGTCACCACAAACTTACTCGTGTCCAGGGACTCGCACTCCACGCCTTTTGCAAGCAGGAATACTTTTACAGAGTCGCCTTCAGTCAGTGCAAAATTTCCGAACCGAAAAGCGTTCCAGACGGTCTCCGAATCATCCGAATAGATTATGATTCCTATCTTCATGGTTTCACCATATTAACGATCCGTTCACGGTCCTAAAAACATTTTCTGATACCAAATCGACGACATTAGCCATTCCTGCCAAGCATCTTGCATGCCTGACATAGCCCATCAGTACACGGCTCGCCACAGACCCGGCACGGCACAAGCGATGCCCGCGGATACGCATCACCAAGCGCGCCGATCATCCTGTCAAACCCGCGCACGATCCCGTGCCTGGTGCCAGGGTGCAGATCCTCAAACTCGTGCAAGAACACCCGCACCCCGAGCCGGTACGCCTCGTCCATGTACGGGCACGCCTTCGGGCAGACCGGAAGCCCGGCCGCGCCCGCATACGCCACCACTTCGCTCTCGGGAATGTGTCGCAAGGGCTTTATACGCGGCACGAGACCTGGCTGCATTCTCCCTCCCACATGCGACAACCTGACAAGCCGCCCGATATCGCCGCGCAGGTGGTTGATGAGGATCGTCTGCGCCTCGTCATCGAGGTTGTGCCCGATCGCAAGATAGCCGGCTCCAAGTTGTTTCGCGGTTTTATTGAGCAGGTTCTTACGAAGCGCGCCGCAGACCGAGCATGGCGGGCGATCGCTCTCTTTCATGAGGTCGTCAAGCGTTCTTCCGAATGCGTCCTCAAATGAGATGGTGGTGTGTTCGATTCCGAGGCAGGATGCAAGGTTCTTCGCGTTTTCTATCGTCTTTTCGCGGTAGCCGCTGATGCCCTCATTGATCGTGATTGCGATGATTCTGATCTTCCGGCTTGGCGCGAAGATCTTGTGCAGGAGGTGCAGGAGCACGGAGCTGTCTTTGCCGCCGCTCAATGCGACCGCGACCGTGCCTGGGTGGAGGTTGTACTTGCGGAGGTCGCGTTTTGCTTTGCGCGTGATGTCATCGATCAAGTGCTCTTTGCAGAGGTACATGCCTGAGTATGGCTGGAATATGGCTGCAGGGTTGTTGCATTTGGTGCAGGGGTGGTTGGCGATTAGGTTCATATTTTATTCATCGCTGAGCTGCTGTACAAAGCTTGAGAAACTCTCTGATCGGACTGTCGTAAACGTTGTATTCACTGGATATCCCCTAACGCATCTCTTATCGATTCTCTTTTCGCTTCAAGGTGATCCAGCCTGAAGAAATCCTCCCATGTTCTTTCTTCCCCTATATTTCCTCTTTTATACTCTCCTTCAAAGTCTTCGATCGATGAAACCCCGTATTTTCTTGCGAGATTGAATAGCTCGGACTCGCAGCGTTTCAGTCTGATGTGCAGATATGTTTTGAGGCTTTCTCTTTCCAGTTCTTCCTGTGTTATTTGGAGGATCGGAGCGATCTTTGGTATTGCGTTCATGTGTATCGCCTTTTAATTCATCAATCCTCTATCATTATTTTAGCTTGAAGATACCCAGCAAATAATAGCTTCTCGTCCGTCATTTAAACTAATCTCGGCAGTCATGAGGTGCGCTGATCCGCTCCGGCGCATCTGGCACCGCTGTTAAATTCCTCGATCTTATCGTTCAGAAATTCTATCTGGCTTGTGAGGAGCCTTATCTTATGCGCCTTTATCCCATATTCATCTCCGATCTCATTTCGAATCCGCCGCATCTCCTCTTCAGATATATTCTTGAGATCAACATCAGAACGGTTCAGGAGTTTTCGGACTCGTTCTTTTATCTGACTCCCGAGTTCCCCACGCTTCCGCTTCGACTCCTCTTTCTTTGCGTCCAGGAAGTTACCATATTCATGCAAGAGGTTACTGAACTTTTCTCTGTCAAGCCCGGGTTTCTTGACATAGCAGCGATAGAATCCGAGTTCATCCGGGTATTGGCTGGACGGTACGAATTCGATCCCCATCTTTGCTCCGCCGATGCTCTCAAGAAGGTTTTCGATATCCTCCACACCCCATGCAACCACGCCCTCCTCCTGCTCATAAGGTCCCTGGAAGTCAGCGATTATGAGGGTTCCATCGCCCTTGAGAGCTTGAAGCATGTTTCTCAGAATGTATGGCAGGCAGAGGGGATCGACCTCGTGGAGCAATAATACCGCAGATATAACATCATACTCAGAATCGAACTTCATAGCGGCGGCGTCTATCTTATCGAGACGTGCATCCAGCTCATATTTACGGGCACGCTTCTCTGTGTCATCAAAATACTTGTACGAGCTGTCAGTTCCGTGGTATCTGATGTTGCCTCTATCCTGAACGGCATCAAGGACATAAAGAGAGCGACCATCCCCGCAGCCCACATCCAGCCAGTTGATTCTTTTGCCAGAAGCCATGAGGTCGAGGAGCTTGTATTTGAGGAACTCCAGAGTCTTGGAGTTGATCTCGCTGGCATCTGCTTTGCGTTCCTTCTGGTAGATCGATTTGAATATGTCGCAGATCTCGGATTCAAGGTCAGAGAGGAAGGGGACTGTGTTCTTTTTCGATTCTTTGGATGGTTCAGACGCTTCAGCGTTGTTTTGGCTCAAGTTTTTCTGAGAATTAGTAGATGAGTATATACTCTGGCTAATTCCATCTCCTTTCGCTATATTAACTACAGAATTCTTAATTTCATATTTTGACATATCTTCTCCTCCATCTTCTGGGAATGGCAGTAATGCAGCTATCAGGCTGTTAATGATTAAAATTTTGCCCACCATGTCTTTGTTCTTCGCTTCAATGACACTTGTTTGTACACACTCTTTTATAGTCTCGCTCGTAATCGAACTGATCCGCGTCTCAAATTCTCTGAGACCATGATTGATTAACTGGTCGAGGATTACTGGATTGTCTGTCGTTAAAGCAGCAGCAGCATTATGTTTTATTCTACAACCGAGTTCAGATTCTGGGTGATCAGCAGTCTCACAAACAATCTCCGCTTTTTCCTTGACTTCCCCCAGGAGTTTCTTTATCCAATCATCGATTATTGGCAGCCCGCGCCGCAAAATCCGCGCTGCGCCCGGCGCCCCCTCTTCTGCGGCACCGATGAGGTCTGCGGCGTGTTCGCAATATTGTCGGTAGGCGTTGAGGTCGGATTTCATGGCGTCGAAGTCCGTTGCCTTGTGAGCTTCTGCAAGCGCGTTTGCAAGGTTCTCTATGGCTTCGAGGAGTGTTTCTTTATTCCTTGATCCTTCGGATGAGCGTTTTGCCTCGTCGAGGTATTTCTGCACTACATCTTCTGCTCCCGCTTTCTCCAACGTTATTGTGTAGAACGCCCTGTAAAATGGGAGGCAGAATTTGGATGGGTTGAAATAAGTCGCCTCCTTTGATGATCTCTCGAAAAATTTCAGGGCGTTTTTTAGTTCTATTCTGAAATCCTCTTCGCCTTCGATCTTAGTTGCCTTGAATATGGATGCCTTGCCCAGAGCGTGGTTTGCATCTACCCGCACATCACGGGCTTCGTCTTTTGTCAGCCGAATCATGTCATTCCATGCCTGTTCTTTGCAAGGGACATGTGGGAATGTAGAACCAAGCGCATCCGTTGCACCCCGCCACACATCATCGTCTTCATCCTGTGTCATCCGATGCAGGTCTTCCCATGCCTGTTCCTTGTCAGGAACGTGTGAGAAGGCAGAACTAAGCACACTTTCTGCACTCCACCGCACACCACTGTCTTCATCCTGTGTCATCCGATGCAGGTCTTCCCATGCCTGTTCCTTGTCAGGGACGTGTGGAAAGGCAGAACCAAGCGCATATACGGCACTCCACCGCACAGTACTGTCTTTATCCCGTGTCAGCCGAATCAAGTCCTTCCATGCATGTTCTTTGTCGGGCAAATCTGCAAAATTGCGACGTAGTTGCTCCACTACCTCTATGCGCACCATATCAGAAACGCTAACAACGTACTTATGATTTTCAGCCTGATCTGTCATCTGCCGACACCTACTACCATGAGTACACCCGCACGCAATAAAAATCATTCCGACGAGACCCCACCACCCTGCAAGTAGCCGCGATTCACAGCACGCCTGCGCTGCATCTGCTACGACAGAAGACGTGAAAAGCCCGGAGACTCCGGATTCAGCTTCAAGACGACAATTTTAATATACTTTTAAAGTTTGAAATATTTAAATATATCAAAGGTCGGACTCGTCAATTCAACCGGTATTGGAACAACGCCCATCAGCTGTTACATATTTAGATTAAATACAGCAGGTGCTCCGCATTCAAGAACCGTTCTCCTGACCGAAAGGCATTTTTTGATTTTTCATGATGGGAAATATCGTTTTGCCATTGTCCACTCAAGTCAGGAACATACAAGGTGAACCGTATGCTCGAAAGTCTGCCAGATGCCGAAAAACCTTTAAACTCGGTCAACCATCCCAACATCATGAAAGACGCTTTTGAATATTTCAGAACCAACCTTGTAGATATAATGGCTAACTACGAGGGTGAATACATCGCCATCATAGAAGATAATATCGTAGCTCATGGGAGGGATGCTAAAAAAGTTTACAACTTAGCAAAAGAGAAATTCCCACGAAGAACGGTTTTTTTAGGACAGGTTCCGAGAAAGGGTGCTATGATTCTTTGAAGAGATGTTTCGAGTTTACAGAAGAGATATCTTCCAGTCTTGGCACTGTTTATAGACCCATTATGAAAGTTGGGCTAAAAGATGTCGATGGGGCTATATTCGAGATCAGCATGATTGCAGATTCTGGTGCAGATATTACGGTACTTTCGAAACGAATAGGGGATATTATGGGAATTGATGTGGAACAAGGTGAGGAAAAGATATTTCATGGGATTGTGGGGGGATTAATAGCTTACGTGCACAGTATACCGATGTTTATCGATGGAAAGGAACTTGAGGTTAGGGTTGCTTTTGCACTGGCAGAAGTGCCGAACTTGCTTGGCAGACTGGACATCTTCAGAAACTTTGAGATAAACTTCAGAAAGGAAGAAGATTTCTGTTTCAGTGATTAGAATTTCTTCTATGTACTTCAGTAGTTCCGGATATCATACATACTCAACAAGTTGCGATAACTATAACATTGATGCCGTTTTAAATCAACTTCTGACATCACATTCCCGGTACCGCACCCTTCCACCAATTCCCGGTTTTAGACTACCACAGCCCCATAATCTCTGCGCCGGATCGTTTCATCATAGTAGCCTCGCAATCTATCACTCCATGGATGCGAAGACGTGAGCCAGCACCTCCGGAGAGACCCACAACCCGGATTTAACCAATCGTTGTATCGATTCGATTGCACCGTCCCTTGTGATGAGCTCTGTTTCAT
>DAOUXE010000096.1 GCA_030666765.1 Methanosarcinales archaeon | reverse complement strand
GGTATACACATCCTTTCATCACCCTACGCGAGGCGGCAAAAATTGGCTCTGGCAGTTCGCGTAATATCGGGGTGAGCTAGCAGAGACCAGAGACCCGGGTCAGCACGGCTCGATTGTGGACGGCGGCTTGGACGAGATCGCATAAGCAACCCATGTCACGCCACTAATCTCGTTTGCGATCCTGTTGCTGATCTTCTCCAGCAGATCATACGGAAGCCTGACAAAGTCCGCGGTCATCGCTTCGACTGATTCCACCGCCCTGATTGTCACAATATGCCCGAGCGACCGCTCATCCCCGAGAACACCTGTTGCAAGATCGTCTCCGACTATTGCAAACGCCTGCCATGTTTTATCATAAAGCCCCCAATTCTTCAGTTCTTCTTCAACGATCGCACCACTGTTGCGGCATATCCTGAGTTTATCGGGTGTAACCTCTCCGATGATCCTTGCTGCAAGACCCGGACCCGGGAACGGGTGGCGTTTGACGATGCTTGCGGGTAGTTCGAGTTTCTTTGCAACTGCGCGCACCTCATCCTTGTAGAGGTCACGTACCGGCTCAATCAACCGCAGTTTCATCCTCTCAGGCAGCGCTCCGACATTGTGATGTGATTTGATGCGCGATGCAAGATCAGAGGTTGCTGCGCTCTCAACCCGGTCAGGATAGATCGTGCCCTGCGCAAGAAAATCGACATCCCCGATCCGAGCGGCAGCCTCATCAAAGACGCGGATAAACTCAGCCCCGATCACCTTTCGTTTCTCCTCAGGATCACTGATCCCGCGCAGTCCCTCTATAAACCTGTCCTGCGCATCAACCACCTCAAGATTGATCTTGAAATTATCTTTGAATGTGTGTACGATCTCTTCAGTCTCGTTCTTCCGCATGAGACCATTGTCAACATAAATGCAGGTCAGTTCATCCCCGATTGCGCGGTGGAGCAGTACCGCAACGGTTGCAGAGTCAATTCCACCGCTCAAGCCAAGAATCACCCTGCAGTCCCCCACTGCCTCTTTAATCTCGTCGATCGCACTGTTGATGAACGATTCCGAACTCCAGTCGGAATCGCATCCACATATCGAAAAGAGGAAGTTTTTGAGTATCTTCTCGCCATCTATGGTGTGTACAACCTCCGGATGGAACTGGATGCCATAGATACGCTCCTTTCTGAATGCTGCAACTGGAGACCCTGCTGTGTGTGCGATGATGTCAACATCCGCGGGCAGGCTTCCGATCAGATCCCCGTGTGACATCCAGACAGTCGTTTTTTCGCAGATTCCCTCGAAGAGATCTGATCTGTCATCCACAAGCAGTTCGGTCTTCCCGTATTCCCGCATCTCCGTGTGTTTAACATCCCCGCCCATAGCGCGTGCGATCAGTTGGGCTCCGTAGCAGATTCCAAGCACAGGAATTCCAAGATTAAATATTTCAGGGTCGCATACCGGGGCATTATCCGCATACACACTGGACGGACCTCCCGACAGGATGATTACGCTCGGATCCATATCCTTGATCGCTTCTGGCGTGGTGGTGTGCGGGATCAGCTCGGCGTATACCACGAGATTCCTGCACCGTCGCACGATCGGGTGACTATACTGCCCGCCAAAATCCATGACTGCTACGAGTTGCTTCTCCATATCATGACCTCTTCTGATTATGCCACAATCATGAGATCGATTGTTTAATAAATGATTCACGCGAGACTCGAATACATGCATGATCGCAGCGATCGACTATGGCAGGGGGAACCTCCGTAGCATTCACAACGCGCTGATGATGGCAAAGACCCCCGATGCCTTGACAATAGTATTGTTATCCTGTGTGTTTGCCCCGTATGTGGTGTCACTGCAATGCGTGTGGTTGAAGAAGTGTTCTGCATGCATATCTTTCAAAACTTTAATAAAGGTTTTTAACCGAAAAGTTAAAAACACGTTGCTCGAAAATGGATTGGGGTCTTTGTTATGGACAGAAAAATGTCGAGGAAAAAAATAATGAAATTGCTGCTTGGGAACGATTTTAGTGGAATGGGAAAAGATGAGAATCACCCCCTCATGAGGTTTATCGATGATAATGTAACTTTGGATGAGTTGAACAACAAACCGGAACGGACTTTGTGGGAAAGACTCGAAAAAGAGAATCGTATCTATAACCACGTTCTGGTTTTAAATTGCCTCAATTTTGTGGAAGAACTCACTCCAGATAATCCAGCTGAAATCAAAACAATAAGAAGAAAAATTACAAAATGCAAGGATGATCATCGGGAGTTCTACAGTACATTGGAAGAGTTTCGTATTGCAGTGGCTTTCAAATCGAAATCGTGGTCTTATGAATTTGAGCCAGAAGTAGGTGACGGAGATTTTGATCTGGTTGTATTTAGCGATGGTAAACGAGTATATATAGAAGTGTATGTTCCAGATGGCGATACCTCAGATGTCGGTAATTTAAGAGATAAAATAAATAAGAAACTGTCTGATTTTGACGAAACTGAGGGAGATTCTGTATTTTTAGTCAATGTTGGAGCACTCCCGAACCTAAAAGAATATATTGAGAATGCAATGGAATTTGTCGATGAAAACCAAAAATTGGCAGGAATTATATTTTATAGCTATAATTTAGATATAATAATAAGGCAACAAACAAATAAAACCATCACGCATAACTATTGGTTTAAGTCTCCAACGAATTTCATTTTCAAAAAAATGCTCTACACTGTAGGCGGATTTGAATACAAATTCTATGACTACCCGAAATATGACTTCCAACATGAATTGTAATACGCGATTTCATGAAACGAATCACCGAGCATCATATTATTGCCGACGTTTATAAGTGTAGGTGGTGAGAATTATGGAAATAGAACGTGCAAAGCGATACAGAGATAAAATAAATATTATTCTGAAAAGGAATAACGAAATAAATGACTGGATAGGTGGGTATGACTCAGAAGATTTTGTACATGATGAAAAAACGAAATTGGCAACATACAAGGCTTTTCAGGAGATTGTAGAGGCGTCAATGGACTGTATTGCCATGGCATGCAAGGATGAGAAGACTGTTCCTAAGGATGATTATACAAATATTGAATCGCTTGGAGTAATCGAGGAAGGGATGAGATCAATATTGATTGAGGCGAACGGTCTAAGGAACCGACTTGTGCATCAGTACAACCATACCGATGACATTCTTGCGTTTGAGAATATATTGGACATGCTGCCAGAGATTATGGGATTTGTTGATGTGGTAGAAACATGGATAAGGAAGAAGTTAAACGAAGAGTGAAGAAGGATTTTGAGCCATTGCTTGATGATGTTCTGGGCATATTGCTCTATGGTTCTCTTGCCGCAGGGGACGATAGTGAACGTAGCGACATCGACATAAGCATTGTTGCGCCCGTAATAGACGATAAGATTGGATTTTCAAGACGGATTCTGTCGAACGTACGTGATGCACGATATGATGTGAGAGTGTTTGAGCTGATGCCACTCTATCTCAAGGCGGAGGTGATGGAGAAAGGAGAGGTCGTATATACAAAAAATATATTTAAACTTTATGAATATTTCTATTATTTCCGGAAGATATGGGACGATCAGAAGCGCCGCCAGAAACTGAGCAAAAATGAGGTTTTGCAACTGTTTGGTTAGCGTGAAAGCTATCGATGGGTTGGAGAATACACGATCGTTCAATTAATAAACAATATGCAACATCGATTAATTATGATCGCAATAATCGACTATGGTATGGGAAATCTCCGTAGCATCCACAATGCGCTTGCGAAGGTGGGTGGAAATCCGGTTATCATATCGGATAGCAAGAGTCTTTCAGATTTGGACGCAGACGCTGTTGTTATCCCGGGCGTCGGGTCTTTCGGTGATGCAATGCGTAATCTTGCGCCGTTTGCGGATGGATTATTGGAGTTGGTAGATTCTGGCACACCCCTGCTTGGAATCTGCATCGGGATGCAGGTGTTGTTCGAGAGGAGTGAGGAGAGCGATGTTGCCGGGTTCGGGCTAATTAAGGGGGATGTTATCCGTCTCCCGGACGGGGTTAAAATCCCGCAGATGGGGTGGAACGAGCTTACGCTACACCGGAACAACCGGGACTCGGATCTGCTCGCAGGGATCGATGATGGTGATTTCTTCTATTTTGTACATTCCTATTACTGCGTCCCAGATGACGAGCGCGTAATCGCCGCAACGACCGATTACGGCGTGGATATGGCTGCGGTGGTTGAGAAGGACAATATCCATGCAGTTCAGTTCCATCCGGAGAAATCGAGCAAAAAAGGACTTCTGATTCTGAAGAACTTCGTGGAGATGGTTACATGAACTTTGTGGAATTTGGATTCGTTGCGGGCGTGGGCAACGTTTATGATCGGTCAGAAGCCATTCTGGTTCCGGAGGTTGACTGAATATGGAGATGCTACTAAAAATAGAGGAACGCGAGATTTATCCACTTGTAGAGATTGCAAAGATCGAAAGAACCGAAATAAGTGAGACGATAGCTTCACTGTTGCACGAATTAATCGAAAAGAAGGTCGTCGGGATGTATTCGGATGGGATGATATCGCTCTGGAAAGCCGCGGAGATCATGGGGGTGTCGTCGTGGGAGATGATTGACCTGCTGGCAGAAAGGGGCGCTCGGATCCAGATTGGGAGAATGGAACATTGATTGTAGTCAGCAATACAACCCCTCTGATATATCTTTCAAAGGCGGATAAGTTATACATCTTAAAAGATCTCTTGGAAAACGTCAACGTTCCGACAGAAGTACATGACGAGGCGGTTAAATCCGGACTTTCGAAAGGTTATTCCGATGCCCGAAGAATCGATGCAGCATGCAAGGATTGGATAATCGTAAAACCGACAAGCGTTGATCTCGGGCTGGCGCTGGTTCAGAATGTGATCAGGCACCCCGATATCGGGAAAATGTTGACCGGTATTCATGCAGGCGAAGTTGAAGCGATATCATTGGCGATGGAACTTTGTGCAAAACTCCTGATCGCTGACGATAGGGCGGTTATCAAGTTTGTTCTCAGTATACCGTCCTTATTCAAATTCAAGGTGATTGGAACCGGGGATGTGCTGGAGACTGCACTTGACCGGGAGATAATCTCTCAAAACAATTATGATGATTTATTACAGATGTTTGGAACAGCAGTGGCATTTGTATAGCGGGAACCATATCATGGCGCGACTGCCCGCAGCATCGGATTTATGTGAAAACTTTATGGAGACGATCAAATGTTAGCAAAACGAATCATTCCGTGCCTCGACTGCGATCTCGGAGTTGCGCAGGGCAGGGTTGTGAAAGGAGTCCAGTTCAAGCAGATCAGGGACGCAGGCATCCCATGGGAGCTTGCAGAAGAATATGACCGACAGGGCGCAGACGAACTGATCTTCCTTGACATCACTGCCTCGCACGAGAGGCGGGAGACGATGGCAAAGGTCCTCGAGAAGACCTCTGAGAACGTCTTCATGCCACTCACGGTCGGCGGCGGCATCAGAGGGCTTGCCGAAGCGAGGACTGCGTTTAACTCAGGAGCGGACAAGGTCCCCGCCCACACCGCGGCACTCAAGAACCCGGATCTCATCAATGATATCGCGAAGTACTTCGGGGATCAGGCG
>DAOUXE010000190.1 GCA_030666765.1 Methanosarcinales archaeon | reverse complement strand
ATGTCGCCTGTTACCGTTATGAAGAGATCGCCGATACGTGCCGCATCCGCCATCGGCATCACCCGGTATCCATCCATCACAGCCTCAAGCGCCTTTCTCGGGTTCACCTCGACAACGATCACGTTTGCGCCAAGCCCCTTCGCACGCATGGAGACGCCCCTTCCACACCAGCCGTATCCGACGACGACAACGTTCTTTCCAGCGAATAGTACGTTTGTTGCGTTCATGATCCCGTGGATCGTGCTCTGCCCGGTGCCGTACCGGTTGTCAAACATCATCTTGGTCTCGGCGTCGTTTACAGCGATCACTGGATAGCGAAGTGCACCGTCTGCTGCCATCGCTCGCAGCCGTATCACGCCGGTCGTGGTCTCCTCGCAGCCGCCGATGACGCCAGGGAGCAGTTCGGAATGATCGCTGTGCAGGAGTGCGATCGTGTCTGCGCCGTCATCGAGCGTGACATGCGGACCTATCCTAAGCGCCTCCTCGAGGCACTCGTAATACTCCTTCTCATTCTCCCCCCTAACAGCGAACACGTGCGTCCCGTTCGCTGCAAGCGCCGCAGCAACGTCGTCTTGTGTGCTGAGCGGATTTGATGCAGTGAGTGCGATATTTGCGCCACCTGCCTGAAGTGCTGTTATCAGGTTAGCGGTCTCAACAGTTACATGCAGGCATGCAACGACGTTTATCCCCTCAAGCGGGCGTTCTTCCTCGAATCGCTCCCTAATCTTATTAAGCACTGGCATGTGCCTCCGTGCCCACTCGATCCTCTGTGCACCCTCGTCTGCAAGTGCTATATCCTTTATGATGTACGGTTTCATTATATGCTCCTGTGATTATGGTATTAATAAGTCCGTCTCTATCAGTCTTAAAGTTCAACACTCAAAATATCCGAACTGCGGCGACTGCGGCAATAAGCTGACCTGCATCGGCATATGTGGGGGCGTGGGTGCAGGTATGCGGAACACGCGATAATCGTACCTGATGGAGAGGTTACCACGCCACTATGGTGTTAGCATTGTTTTGTAGTTATTACCGTTTCATAGAAAAACATATATAACACGAGGGTGATGTGATATTATGCAGATCGTTGTGAGTGATATGCATATCAGGGATAGTGCTGTAAATTACCCTGCTTTAGACAACTTTATCGAAAAAACGTTACCAAAAGCGGAGAAAGTTATCTTCGCGGGAGACATTCTCGATCTATGGAAGTCCAAATGGGCCAAAATCCATAACCCTACGACATATCAACTGTTGCGACAGACCATCGTGGATCAGGATATTGATTGCACGTATCTTATCGGAAATCCCCGGCCACTACCACTACATTATGGAATAGTGATATTTGCGGATCGGTGAGATTTATGAATTATTGAAATTTTCATTCCACGGGATGTAGATCTCTCCTGACTGCCAGGCAAGGTTCGCGATCATCCCGGTGTCGTCGATTACATCGAGGTCGATATGGAAGGGACCACATTCGTCGCAGTGATCAGGATGCAGATTCGCTGTGTTCACCCTCACCTTCATCCCGGTTAGGTGCTGCACCGCCCCCTCCGTTGCATTGCAGTTGTACTTGTATGTGATGGTATATCCCGTGTGGTTTGACATGTTGCCGCTGCAATTGCATGTTATAGTCCCATTTGGCGCATCAATCGTGTAATTTGCATTGTCCAAATCAGTTCCGAACACCATGGTTCCGTTCGACACAGTCAGATCACCACTATTCACTATCTTATCAAAATTCGGGTCGCTTCTGCAACTCAAGTTCCGTGGAGTGTTGCAGTCTGCACAGTTGAATGTTTCATTGTTTACATACTCCAACCACCACGGTTCACAGCCATAACGTATACTCCATCCATACCACACAATATATCCATCAGGATCAAACGACTCTGATGCATCCAGTGTCAAAACATCTCTGAATTTGTTGGATGACGCATTCACACACTCACTCTTGACCTGCACCTCTGCAAGCGGCACAGGCGGCATGAAGGTTCGCTTGAAGACATTCACAAGCGAGGTGATCACCTCGATCGTTAGAGGCTCGTCACAGTATACGGTGGGGAGCGAGGTGAATGTATCAAACGTGGTCTTGTATGTGATATCGTACTCACTGCTATTGGTTATGGTGCCGCCATAAGCACTGCCGTTGAGCGTTATGTTTCCAGTACGATCCATTGTATAATTACCATCGCGATGGATAACGGTGATATTGGATGCATCGGTTACATTCCTGACGGTTGCGCTGTACACCATGTCCGGATATAACACGTACGGATACACCACACGCGGGTGGTTCGGCAGCCTAATGGGATTGGAATTCGCGCTATCATTTGTCCAGCTCGCGAAAGTGATATTCCCATTCTCACTGGTATTGATGACCGTCCCTGGGAAGTTCAGGCATATCTCCTTGCTTCCTGCAGCAGGGACCACGACTCTCTTCTTGAAATTGTATCCTACGGGATATTCCTTATAATAATCGAGATCGCCAGACGCATCATTAGCTCTATAATTCATTGCGTGCATGCCATTCAGACTGATCGCTGTTACGTGCGAGTCTGCGATGTTGAGGTTCATGATGGTGACATTGACCGAACCCCATTGCGTAGGATATGTGGAATTGCCGACCGGGTCGATCGAGATGATCCTCAGATTCTCGTTCTCCACCGCGGCAAGGTGACTCTCGCGCTCCATCGCCTCTTTCTGCATCCCTGACACCATGAGCGCAAGCCCGGATGCTGCGATTATCGTTATCAGAATGAGCATCAGTGTGCCGATAATGACAGATACGCCGGATTCGTCATGGTACATCGTATACATCCTCTGATCCGATATTTATATATCTTTCCCGCATAGTCTATATATCAAAACATGATCTATGTAAAATACATAGCAAAAACATTATGAATACCCACATCGAAGACTGGATACTAATGGTCCTGACAAGCATTGGAATGGAAGAAATCCCGCAAAAAAGTGTATTATTAATTGAAGAAGATTTAGGCAGCATAAAAAGTATATTCATACAGCGGGTAGGATTTGATGCCATGAAAATCGGCAAAAAGGTGCTGTACATCTCAACAAAGCGATCGAGAGAGGATGTGCTCGATCAGATGTCGATGTTTGGATTGAACGGAAATTCGGAGATGCTCACAATACTTGGGGATTTCAAGGATCGAACCGCCTTGCTCGACATGTGCCGTGAAGATACCCTGAAGCACAAGAATCTGTATCATCTGATCGATCCATCGCTCCGGAACATATCAAAGACGGATATCTGCATCGTGGACACCTTCACATCGCTCTTCATCGATGAAGAGGTTCGCGTACTGGTGGATGTACTCAATTCCCTGATCGATGCCAGCCGATACAGTGGTACAACGTTTCTGCTGGCAGCGGATATGGGTATACTTGAGGAGATGGCTGAACGAATCATGCGGTCGATGGTGGATGGCATCATCCAGTTCAGAACCACATACACAGGTGATAAGATAAACCGGTTCATCAGCATCCCGAAATTAAAAGGCGTCCTGCCGATGAGAAAGATGATACCGTTTTACATAACTGGTGATGGTATATCCATCGATACAAGGGAGCGGGTTGGGTGATATCAGCCCTACAAGTCGACAGAATTTAAGAATTCAATCCCCTTCAAATAGGCATCAAAGGTTGCAATTCTTGTTAGACCCATGTTTTGGGAACTGTTCAATTTTCTAGTGATGGAATGAAGGCATCCCCTCCAAATTAGGGGGTAAATGGGGGTATTATGTACAAATAAACAACTTGTTGTTATGGATTTATGCAAATGATATTATAAATTAT
>DAOUXE010000035.1 GCA_030666765.1 Methanosarcinales archaeon | reverse complement strand
TTCCTTTCATCTTTACACCGCGTCCCGACCCGCTCAGAATCCATCGCATAGACCTCCAGTCCGGGAACGATCACTCTGACAACAGGAACATCGATCTCGCTCCTTGTCAGGTCCACAACGATCACGCGATCCAGACCGGCACATTCGAGATTTCTGATCATGTGTCCTATGTCGTCCAGAAAATCGTCGCTCTCAGACGATTTGATACTATCGAAATCTCTCTCCTGGGTTTCATCGGATGTGCCGAACCAGTGCCTGTTGATACTCTTTGTCCGCTCATATCCGATCTTTGTCCGAAACTCTGCGACCGTGGTGTCCTCTCTTGCGCCATGTATCTGGGTCAGTCTGCTCTGGGCAACCTCTGTTATCGCCCTTAACATCGCAACATACGCATCCGTATGTGTACCCATCCCGATTGTGAGGAGTGTAGGGTCTTTCAGCAGGGTGTCATCCGAGACCGCAGCAAACGTCGGGATGCCGATGTCGCTTGTCATATCCCTGATCTGCACCGAGACTTCTGCATCCGAAAATCTATCTATGATATCTCCAATCATCCCGTTATCGGGGCTTGTGATCACAGGGGCAGGCTTCCGGGATATCTCGACAATCGACCACGCATCCCTCTCGATCACCTCTGAAATCCCGTGGAATATCGCCTCTTCGATCTCGTTTCCCGATGCCAGACCATTTGTGTTCGTCCGGAAGAGTAGAGCGTGATCCCGGAAAAGCGGGAGTGGGTGGAATACGGCACTTGCAGGCACGAGTATCTCCTCGTCGTTCATCAGATCATACCCACTGGTCCATTGAATGTTCTGATCGTGGTCTGTTGAGTGCGGCAGGATTAGCTCATCCGGATTAAGAGTGTTTCGGTCATTGATCAACTCCGAGAACCGACCCTTCACCAGTTCCCTCTCGTGAACCTCTGCAGAGTAGCGTTCTATGCCCTCCATCATCGCCGATGCCATGGCTTCTTCCGGCGTTGCCCCTTTTCCATTGTAGACCGAGATCGCGCCATCATCCGCGGTCGGTCTGATGCTCGAGAAGACTGGTATGCCGATCCGGTCGAGGTCTGTTATATCGGCAACCCTTGTTATGCCAGCTGTTGCCATCTTCGACTCGATGCGGGAGAGTGTATCTTCCGGAGGAACTGCTCTATGTGTGTCTTTTTTATATTTTTTGATGCATGATTTTAGTCTCACCAGATAACCTCGTTTACTTCGAACGACGCCTACTGTTATATGTGCGTATCGCTAACATAACAATTGTTAAGCATATAAAGGTTGTGATCGTAGTATGAAAGCCCCTTGTGAAAATGTGGTATGGTATGTGCTCCCCGCCATCAGATCCGAACTGTCAAAAGAACTCGCGAAGGTAATATCCCAGAAAGAGATATCGGAAATACTTGGAATCACGCAGGCAGCGGTTTCGCAGTATGTATCCAACAAAAGAGGATCCAGGATTGAACTATCGGATGATGTCAGGGCTGCCATAGCCGACCTTGCAGACGATATCGCCAGAGTTGGTACTGGTGATCCAACGCTTGCGATATGTGGGATATGCAAGAAGATCAGGGAGGATGAACACTGCGAGATCTGCCCGGGATGATCCGATATGGGTAGGAGGTTATTGTTTTCAGATTTGACCCGAAACACCACACCCAAAACAACTCCCTTTTGCACGTGTTGGTCGGTTAACTTTTTGAACGGAAGCACAGAGACCCAAGCATAACGTATCAAGGAGTAAGGAGCAGATGAGAAAAGCACTACTGGTTCTCTTGATAGTAGCTGCGTTGCTATCATCCGCTTGCATCGACGACGAAAGGTCCCAAAATAGCATAGACACGCCTGCAACAGGAGAAACGGACGAGAAGACGCATCAGGAGAACTGCACCAAAATCATCCCGCGCGAAGTTCTCTTCGGCAACCCGGACAAGGAATCACCCCTCTTAAGCCCCGATGGGATGCGGATCAGTTATCTTGCTCCGGTGGATGGTGTGACGAACATCTGGGTGGGCCCTGCCGATGACCCGGGCGCAGCCGAACCGGTCACAGACGACACCGACCGCGGCATCCGGTACTATGCATGGGCGTACACAAGCAAGCATATCCTGTACATCCGGGACCGGGCTGGCGATGAGAATTGGCGGGCGTACAGAGTGAACCCCTCAACACGCGAGACTATTGACTTAACCCCATTTGAGGACATGCAAGCCATTATTTATGGAATAAGCCCGAAATGCCCGGGCGAGATCGTGATCGCCATGAACGACCGTGATCCGGAACTTCACGACTTCTATCGTGTCAACATCACAACCGGCGAGAGAGTTCTGATTCAGGTGAACAAGGGGTTCTTGTGCTTCGTCACAGATGACGATTACACAGTCCGATTTGCGGTGCGAGTGACTGCTGACGGCGGGATCGAGCTTCTCAGCCCGTCCGAAACCGGGGGCTGGGAGCTGTTCACCACGATTCCGATGGAGGATACGCTTACCACGGATTCTCGTGGGTTCGATCGGACTGGTGCAATCATGTACCTGATCGACAGCCGTGACCGGGACACTGCCGCGCTCTTCGCAGTCGACACCGGAAGCGGTGAGCGGACCCTGATCGCCACGAACGCACGCACTGATGTTAGCGATCTCATGATCCATCCGACCAAGAAGAACGTTCAGGCAGTCGCATTCACCTACGCGCGCAAGAATTGGCAGGTCATCGACAAGTCTATTGTAGACGATTTTATCTATTTAAGCGTGGTTGCGGACGGTGATTTCGGGATTGTGAGCCGGACACTCGATGATCGGTACTGGATGGTCGCATACGAGATGGATGATGGTCCTGTGCGGTACTATCGCTACGACCGCACGAAACGAAACGCAGAGTTCCTGTTCACGAACCGTGTTGCGCTTGAGGATCTTCCGCTTTCGAAGATACACCCGGTCGTCATCAAGTCGCGTGATGGGCTGGATCTGGTCAGTTACTACACGCTGCCCGCTGGAAGCGATGACGACGGTGACCGCGACGGTTACCCTGATGAACCGCTGCCTATGGTGCTCCTTGTGCACGATGGGCCCTGGGCGCGTGACGACTGGGGCTACAGTGCCGAGAGCCAGTGGCTTGCCAACCGCGGATATGCTATCCTGAATGTCAACTTCCGCAGCTCCACCGGTTTTGGCAAGGCGGTTACCAACGCCGGCGATCTGGAGTGGGGTGGCAAGATGCATAACGATCTTATCGATGCAGTTGATTGGGCGGTTCGCGAAGGGGTCGCGGACCCGGATCGAGTGGCGATCATGGGGCGCTGCTACGGCGGATATGCTGCGCTCTGGGGCATGACCGGAACACCAGAGATATTTGCCTGTGGCGTGGATATCTCCGGACCGTCGAACCTGGTAACGCTCCTTGAGACGGTGCCGCCGTACTGGCAGCCCATGATCGAAGTCCTGACGGTGCGCGTGGGCGATCATCGAACAGAAGAGGGTAGAACACTCCTTTCGGAGCGATCCCCGCTAACTTATGTGGATCGGATCGAAAATCCGCTACTGATCGCTCACGGCGCAAATGACCCACGCGTCAAACAGGCAGAGTCTGACCAGATCGTCCATGCGATGCAGGAGCAAAATATCTCTGTGACCTACCTGCTCTACCCAGACGAGGGGCAGGAGTTCGCCAGGCCTGAGAATGAACTCTCGTTTTATGCAGTAACCGAGGCGTTCCTTGCCAAGCACCTGGGCGGGCGGTATGAGCCAATCGGCGATGATTTTGAGGGATCGAGCATCATGGTTCCAGTCGGAGCGGAAGAGGTGCCGGGTCTTGCTGAGGCGGTGGCTAATTACAATCTCTCGGGGTAATAAAGTTCGGAAGTCATCGATAGCGAATTCGTCGTAGTCGTCAGTCGTATGTCTTCTTCTTGCATCACACAGTATTTCGATTTATCGAAGGGTTTAAGTACCATTAGTTATGTATATATTATCGGACAGGTCAACCAATAGACCAGTCCGAACAAAATGAGGTAAGAAAGATGAACAACCCCAACCAGAACTACAACCACAGCGAACCGCGACAGGAGAATGACCGGTTCAGACATACCGCGCAGGTGCCGATTTCCGGTCCGGAGTACCGGGTCACTATCGAGCATGGATCGATCGAGTACTCCCCGGAGAGGTGGGTGGCATGAGTAGAAATACCATCGATCAGAAGCCGCCAATTCACGTAACCAAAAGTGTTATGCGGTCTGCTTGCAATATGATTAACAGAGGTGAGTAAAAATGGGTGTCGAAGAATTGATGCAGGAAGTCGTTGAGCAGCTTGAAAAACTGGTTACCACCAAGACCATCGTCGGCGAGCCGATCACAGTGGCAGGCAAAACCGTGGTACCGATCAGCAAGGTGTCATTTGGATTTGGCAGTGCTGGCGGCGAGGGCAAGCGCGGTGAGGAAGGTGGTTTCGGTGGCGGTGGCGGCGGTGGCGCAAAGATCGAGCCGGTCGCATTTCTCGTGGTATCAGAAGATGAAGTCGAACTGCCCCCAGCGACAGGGAAGGGCATAGACCTCGGAAAGATCGCGGAAGCTGTGCCTGAAGTCGTGGATAAGCTAAAATCCCTGAGAGGAAAGAAGGGGAAGGAGACAGAGAAGGAGCCGGAAAAATCCACAGATGAGGATTGAGGGGAGTGGTATCTTGCATCCATCCCTTCTTACTTTTTTATTGCTTATTATATCAACTCTTACGCTTGTACTGATGCTTCTGTTATGGGTTCCGTTCGTTTTCCGGTTTGAACTGAAGCGAGACTCTGGCGATCTCGTGCAGAGAATCGAGGTGCGATGGTTGTTCCTATCCCGCGTCATCGATGGTTTCTCAGCCACAGGGCAAGAAGACCGGAGAGAGGAGAAGGAAGATACGAAAATGGATATCGGACGCATCTTCGAACTGTTTCGCACGCTGCAGCGTCCTGTGACCGCGCTGGCGCGGAGGGTGGTACAGAGAATCGATTTCAGGGAGCTTTCATGCCGCGCGACATTCGGACTCGACGATCCTGCATATACCGGCGTGTTATCAGGGTTCATGTACGCGGCTTTTATCCCACTGACTCGTTACCCTACTATCTCGATCCGGCTACAGTCGGTCTTCCATGGGCCGGCATTCACATACTGCGCCAGGGGTTCGCTTGGAGTAACGGTTGGGCGAATGATCATTCCTGCCATCAGGTTTCTATGCGACAGCGCGGTTCGCGGGGTGATTGTGGGGCGTATCCGTGGTTCTTTGTCATCTTCTGGCGGTGTGCCCGGACGGGGGGCGCGGAAGCGCTTGCCGGGTGGTTGTTAGCCGGAGGTGGCCAATCGTATTTTTTGATTTTATGCGTTGCTTATTGCAAAGAACTTTGCGACACAAAGTCTTATATACTGCAAACTCCTTTACGTTAATGTGTGGAGGTACATATCATGACACAAGAAATCAATCTCAAAGAACTCGAGAAGAAGGCATTTCGGTCCTACCACGAGGACGGCATCTGGGACATATTCCTGGGACTTATAATGATGGCAATAGCGGTCAACGCATTTCTCTCAAAGATCGGTGTTCCTGAGCTGCAGACAATGATAGTATTCATCGGGCTGGAGATGGTGGTGGCAATATTCCTGATCGCCGGCAAGAAGCGCATCACAGTCCCCCGGATCGGGCATGTCAAATTCGGCAAGACGCGCAGAACAAAACTTACAAAAGTGAAGATAGTGCTGGCGCTTTCTGTGATTTTCGGTCTGGTTGCGCTCGCCCTGGGAGTTGCCATGCAGAGCGACTCATCAGAAGTTGTGCGTCCAGGAGTCCTGTTACCGCTCGCGTGGATGGTGAATGCCCTCATCGTCTTTAGTGTGATGGCGTATTTCATGGATTTCCCGCGCCTCTACATAATCGGCATATTATATGCAATGGTAGTACCAATCGATGTAGCACTCCATGAGTTCGGTATCGACTACATAATCTTTGGCATCGCTGCCGCAATCATTCTTGTTATGGGGCTTGTCATCTTGTCCCGGTTCCTGCATGATCCTCCGCTGCCCGCTGAGGAGGTCGAACTATGACCCGAGCTATTGATCTGAAAGAACTCGAGAAGAAAGCATGGACATCTACTTTTGAGGATGGGATTGCCGACATAGGACTCGGTCTTGTATTTCTTGCGACAACGATTTGCCAGATATTTAATGAGAACAGTCCTTATCTGTATCCATTATTCATAGTACCGGCACTGTTTATCATTATAGCAAAGCGATACATTACAGCCCCCAGGATGGGGCTTGTCAAATTCAGTAAGGAGCGCAATAGAAAAACAAATAGGTTTATATTTATTACGACAATCTTGCTTATTTTTCTGGTAACACTAACATTGACCGCCGGGAAATGGTTTCTTCCGGAACTGTCAATAACACAAGTAATTAATAACAATGGTGCAATAATAGTTGGAGCTATAGTGTTCATCATCCCCTGTTCAGTTGCATACGTTTTGAACTGGGACCGGATGTATCTCTATGCTATCCTGTATACTCTGTCCTTTGCACTTAATGAGATAACAATAGCTGATACCGGAGTTATTGCAAGTGGTGCGTATGCATGGTTGATTTCAGGAATGTTGATAACTGTGGTCGGGGTTGCGTATCTGGTTAGATTCCTGCGCAGGTATCCGCTACCGGAAAAGGAGGTCTCCGATGTCAACACAAATTGATCTACTAAAGATCGAGAAAAAAGCATATCATGATTCCCAGCAGGACGGCTTGATGGAAGTCATGATGGGAGTGATCCTCATGGCTTTCGGAGGGTTCTTCTATTCCCCCATCTTTGCATTCTATATACTGTTAATAATATTCTCCAAAAAGATTGTGGAGTTTGTCCGAAGACGTTGCACCTATCCGCGGATCGGGGTTGCCAAATTCCATAGGGAAAATCCAAAGGATGCCATAACAGGCGTCTTTCTCTTCGAACTTTCAGTCATCGTGATTATCTTCACCCTGATCTCTATCTATGGCGATGTAACAGATTATTCCAGTTGGGTGAACTGGGCACCGTTATTCTTCGGGATGATTCTGGTCGGACCCTTCGCCCACGCAGCATCCAAATCGGGAAGTGTCCGGTATCACGGATATGCGATCCTATCAGTGATTCTGGGGCTATTCTTCTCTTTAATAAAATTTGGGTCCGGATGTACTGGATTGATACTGTATCTGATTCTAGTAGGAGGATTTTTAGTCCTTGGCGGTCTGGTCATCTTCGTCCGCTTCCTGCGCAAATATTCGCTGCCGGAGACGGAGGTGCGTGATGGCAGCAAGTGAAACCGGCAGCGAAGACCTCCACCCCATCGCTGGAATCGACCGCCTGATCCACGAGCCGGCAAGGCTCATGATCATGGCATACCTCTACGTCGTCGAGAGCGCAGACTTCCTCTTTTTGATGCGCCAGACCGGGCTTACGGCTGGCAATCTCTCATCGCATACAAGCAAGCTTGAGGCTGCCGGGTACATCGAGGTCGTGAAGGAGTTTGTGGACAGAAAGCCGCATACGATGCTCCGGCTGACCGGTGCGGGGAGGGTGGCATTTCAGGCGTACCGGGAGGGGATGATGCAGGTGCTTCGGTGATCTGCCAGAGTGAACGGAGTTTTGGAGGATTCGTATTATGCGGGGTAACCGACAGTAAGAGAACACTGGCGTCAATCTTAATAACTGCGTGCACAGTGTAATTCTTATGTATCGTGCCAATTGTCGTGGAACTGCCGGATTATGGCTGAGGTCTTGTGGGGCAGCATATCACACTCGTGATATTAATATTCTTATATTTTAATCAATTAAAAATTATTTACAAGAGCGGTGGTAAATATGTGTAATGCAAAAACATATTATTGGATTACGATTGGACAAATCATCGGGTTAGTGATGATGGTAGGTCTGAGGCTGAAGTTGGATTCAGCGGATGCAGTACTTTTGATGACGCTTGGCGTGTTTACTCTCTGTGTATTCATCGCTAAGGGGGTGGGTACGATACTTGGCGTGCTTGCTCGTTCGATTACTGGTATGATCATTGGTGCAATTGCAGGATGGGGGCTTGGTATGATTCCTGGTCTTATTGCTGCCCAGCTCACTGGAAATACTAACGCGATGACTGCTTATGCGATGGTGGGTGTGGTCGCTGGTGTTTTTGTTGGTTTGATCCTCAATGCAACTGCGAATAAGGGTATTGATAAAACTGTTGATGCCATCGTTGCTGGTATAACTATTGGTGCGGTCGTCGGTTTAATATACTTCAGGACAGATGGTTCTTTCTA
>DAOUXE010000264.1 GCA_030666765.1 Methanosarcinales archaeon | reverse complement strand
TGTTTAGCTAACCACGAGATTACACTGATTTCCACAAGATTTCTGTGTTAATCTCGTGTAATCTCGTGGTTTTTCCACCTCAGCTAAACACGTACCTTTTTTCAAATAATCCGGACGAAGCAAATAGAAGCTCCGACTGCACTGCAATCCGGCGGTCAGCAGTTGGGGCTGGCATCCCTGCAGGGGTGCGCGAAGTGATGGCAGTAGATGATACCGGGACGGATGAGACGGTGGTTTTGATGGCGGTGGAAGGCAAAAGATTGAATGCGGATAACATTTTAAACTCGTATGTAATAACTTATACAGGTGAAAAGATATGATCAGTGAGGCAGAACTTGTGGAACGGCTCGCTCCGATGGTAGAGGAAAGGGTGCGATATAAGGTGGTTCGAAGCATCATCGACACGCTTGAGGAGCAGTGCTATCCGCCGGAAGAGATGTTTCGAGAGGAATTTATAAAAAGGGTGGAAGCAGCGGAAAAGAATGCAATGGCGGGGAAAAGTAAACATTGCACTTATGACGAATTCAGAAAGGAATTTTTACATGGAGGGGGATGACGAAACCGCCATACGACATGGAAGTCGTAGATAAACTAAGAAAAGACATCGAGCAGTTGGAAAGAAGAGATAAGATAGTTTATAATGCCATAATAAAGAGGATGCTTCGTATCGCAGAAGATCCTTATCTCGGCAAACCTCTAAAGGGCGTACTCAAAAGTAAGAGAAGAGTTCATGTCGGGCATTTTGTGCTGATTTGCGAAATAGATGAGAACGAGCATAAAGTAATTTTTCTGGAGTTTGCGCATCATGATGAGGCATATAAGAGAACGTGATCGGGAATAACCAACAGGGCATTGAGAGAATGTTGGAGGTGGAATTGATGCAAAAAGGCATCCTTTTAGGTGCAAATCAATTGTAGCGCTGGATAAGCATCGGGTGGTTCCAACCGGGTAATTTGCATCCAAAAACTTCGTTTTCCTTTGGTAGTCCCGTCTCATAGTACACGAATGTCATTTTCTCACCGCAATTTGCAGCAATTCCAATTATGGGCTGAAAATTTGTTTGCCGCATGCTATCAGCACATTAGGCACGTAATAAACGCAATATACAGTACAAAAGTAACATATTTTTTAAGAAAGACTGCTGCGATTTTATCTTTTTGCTGTTTCAAGTCGTTGAGAACAGAGGAAATTTTCAAAATGAGAATTGCTAATGCTGCTCACTCAAATCAGCGACCCACTCGCTGCACCGATCATCCGAACAGACCTTCACGTCCACATGCTTCCACCCCATAACAATCAACCTGCAAGAATCCCATCAATCTTCTTTCTGGTTTCATGATCGGCGATATAACCTTCCACGCAGATGCGATCCTTCTCGATTATTATGCGATTGCTCAGTTCCAAGGATCTCGCGGACACTCTTCACCTTATCAAGTATGCTTTTGTCATCGACCCTCGCACAGACTCACCTCTCAATCGCATTGATTCCATACCCGCAACCATACCTATTTTGCCATAACATAAGTCTTTCAGGAATCATAAAAAGCGCCTCAGGTCTCATAGGGTTCATCACAAGTCAGTCAGATGTTTCATCATCGGCGCCGCTTACCACCAGCCGCCACTTCCCAGGTTTTCAGAGTTTCAGAACCACTTTCCAGCCGTACGTACCGCATGAGCGATCAGATCGGCGCAGGACTCCATATCCGCAAGCGACAGGACCTCAACCGGCGAGTGAAGGTATCGCGTCGCGACACTGATCACGCCGGACGGTATTCCCTCGCGGGTCAGGCTGATCGAGCTCGCATCGGTGGTGCCGCCGTCTGACACGTCAAGCTGATGTGCGATCTCGTTCTTCTTCGCGGTCTCTCGCAGCCATGCAAGTACCTTCGGATGCGTGATCACGCCCCTTCCGCCGGCATCCATCACCGTGATTGCCGCACCCTTGCCAACCTCCATCGCGGACTCGTCTTTGGTGATGCCCGGATGATCGCCTGCTATGCAGGTATCGATTGCGATCGCAACATCAGGATCGAGTCCGAATGCAGCCGTTCTCGCGCCTTTTAAGCCTACCTCTTCCTGAACCGTGAAGACTGCGTGTACGGTCGGCTTGATGTCACCGATCCGCCGCATCACCTCAATAAGCAGTGCCGCACCAGCGCGGTTATCGAGTGCCTTTCCGGTAACGTAGTCGTTTGCAAGTCTCACAAGGTTCTGGTCGATCGAGACCGAGGTTCCGACCTCGATGCCCATACTAGCGACCTCGTCTGCCGATGATGCGCCGACATCGATGAACATGTCTTTGGATTCCACCGGCTTCTTCCTCTCGTCTTCTTTCATGACGTGCGGGGGCTTTGATCCGATCACGCCAAAACACGGATCTTTTGAGTGAACGATGACTCGCTGGTTTAGCAGAGTCTGATCAAACCACCCGCCTACCTTCACGAACTTCAAGAATCCATTTTCATCGATATGCTTGACAGCAAGCCCGATCTCATCGATATGTGCAGCAAGCATGATGCTTGGGGCGGTGCCCTTCTTCGTAACGATCAGGTTTCCAGGCGCGTCCTCCCGGACATCTCCATACGAGGATAGTTCCTGACGGACAATCGCACGAACGTCGCCCTCGTATCCGGAGATTCCGTGAGCGTCTGATAGCCGCTGCAACAGACCATACATGACTTATCCGAACAGTGCACCAAGTCCGGCCATGCCAGACTCTTCTTCTTCCTTCTTCTCTTCTTCTACTGCCTCTTCAACTTCCGGTGCTGCTTCGGCAGCAGGTGCTGCTGATGCTGCCGGAGCCGCTCCACCTGCTGCTACCGCAACCGGCGCCACCGCGGCCTGCGAGAT
>DAOUXE010000060.1 GCA_030666765.1 Methanosarcinales archaeon | reverse complement strand
GAGCGAGATGCCCAGTTTCGATATATAAACGAACAGGCGAAGAAAGTTACGGCAGAGGGCAATCCTGTGATCTCGGTGGATGCAAAGAAGAAAGAGAACGTAGGAGAATTTAAAAATCCGGGTAGAACATGGAGGAAGACCGGACAACCCGTAGAAGTCAATGTTTACGACTTTGCATCGTTGGGAGTTGGAAAGGCGATTCCTTATGGAATCTATGACGTCAACAGAAACAAAGGGATGGTAAACGTTGGCACAAGCTACGATACCTCGGAATTCACTGTCGAAAGCATCCGGCAGTGGTGGATAATGTTTGGAAAAGACCGCTATCCCGACGCTGGTGGGTTGTTGATCTGTGCCGATGGTGGCGGAAGTAATGGAAGCCGCCGCAGGGGGTGGAAATTCTATTTACAGGAATTATCTGACCAGATAGGAATTCCTATAACGGTTTGCCACTACCCGCCCGGAACTAGTAAATGGAACAAAATAGAGCATTGCATGTTCTCATTTATCAGTATGAACTGGCGGGGACGGCCTCTGGTCAGTTATGAAACTGTCATTAAACTGATTGGTGGTACGACAACAAACAAAGGTCTGAGCGTGGCAGCACGCATAGATGAGCGAGAATATGAGAAAGGAATCAAGTTTTCGGATGACGATATGGCGCAACTACAACTACAACCACACTCATTGCATCCTAAATGGAATTATTCTATATTATCAAGAGATTCTGGTGTGCGTGGGAGGGGTTGATTTCGATAGGTTATTTTTCGGCGGGCACTTGGTAATGCCGCGTACGCCAAATGATAAAACAAGTTTTAAATGCAATAAAAATTGTAGGTGATATAAGATCATGAAAAAGAGACTGTACGTACCACATCCAGGACACTTCGATGGACTAAAGGAACTGGTATCCGAAGCAGGAAAGGACATTTACTCGATATTCATGGCAGGATCGCCTGATTATGTGGGTACTGGCAGGAGCAATCTAAGTTCGCCCCAGATCGAGGATATCAGGGAGCAAACCCTGTATGCGCACAAGAATGGTGTGAAGGTGGAGATTGTGCTCAACAGTTCGTGTCTTGGCGGGCGCCAACTGACGCCAGAGGGGTTTAACCTCATCCACTGGTACCTCGGGCAGCTCGATAGTTGCGGAGTCGATACCATCGTTGTTGCGGATCCGTATCTTGTCGAGATCGTAGCGAGGGATTTTGAGATGCTGCCGGTAGTATCTGTCTTGTCGTTTGTGGATTCGCCAGAGAAAGCCAGGTTCTACGAGGATCTTGGCGCGCACTCGATCGTAGTCGATCCTGATGTGCACAGGCACTTTGATGTCATCCATGCAATCCGGGATGCCGTGGACTGTGAAATAAAACTGCTCGTAAACGAGGGCTGCCTGTACCAGTGCCCGTTTCGGTATGCGCACTTCAACTTCTTCTCACACGCCTTCGG
The DNA here is from genome assembly GCA_030666765.1 of Methanosarcinales archaeon. Lineage (GTDB taxonomy): Archaea > Halobacteriota > Methanosarcinia > Methanosarcinales > Methanogasteraceae > Methanogaster_A. The sequence continues at coordinate 5,284 of DAOUXE010000060.1, read as the reverse complement.
CCCGCAACCCCGTCCGAACGTGCTCGACGATTATTATTACGACAGATGTATAATGCTCCGGATCAAGGATCCGAAACTGATCACGATCTCGCCATGGATCAGGCCGGAGGACTTAAAGGAGTATGCAGACATTACTAACGTCTTCAAGATCGGCGGCAGAACCCATTATGTCAACTGGATCTTAAACTGCGTCAGCGCGTATACGAACGAGTCGTACGAGGGCAACCTGATGGATCTGCTCGACTGCCCAAAGGCACTCAAAGATCTGTATTACATCTCAAACCGGGACTTTGATGGCGCAATCGACCACTGGAAGAACTGCCCGACCATCTGCGCCAACTGCGGGTTCTGCAGGGAACTGACTGACCGGGCTGTTAAGGTATACGCGGGCGGCGGCACAGAGAATGAAGAGCTGGTTCTATGGAGCGAGATGGCAGGTATTACCGAGGTGAGCGCATGATCACGAAAGAAATACTGCAGATAAGAAGCGACATTGAAAATAACCTGAGAAAGATGCTTGCAAGGGCGGTCATGGTCACAGAACTGGATGTCTTCGCGCTGCCGTGTGGGTGCAGCGGCATCACAGTGAATGTTCGCGGACTCGAACTGGATGATATTGAGGTCTTTGAGGAGCAGATGCTCTTCTTCTTTAAAGAGGTCGCATCGCGTCTTGAGATTCCGTCAAGTTTCATATTTGCGAGACTCATTCCAGGTAGTTCGGTCGTTGCTGCGATCAACTGGCGTGTGCTCTGTGACCGGTGCTATCCCGAGTTTGCCACAGCAAGCGGGAAGATGCCAAGACCTGATATATACATCATGCACTTTGAGCGGAGAGGGCAGAAGGGGAAGAAGAGGTAGACAAGGCGACGGTATGGGCGAGGCGCAAGTGCCTGAGCCCTGTTTTTACACCGACACCGGGTCTGGTAACTGCTGATCAGGGTCCCCGTAGTATCCTTGATACGTTTCAGGCAGCAGTTTGCGATACACGAAAGCCGTAGCAACCATGGTCACAGGAATGGTGACAAATAAACCAACCAACAGGCAGAGAAAACCCAATATGTCGATGATAACAAGCAATATGGCAAAGATGAATAAATCCCATTTTACACCCCTTGTGATCTCAGAACTCTTTTCGAGCGCATCTATCGGACCAAGCCCCTCATCGACGATCGAATAATCAAAAAACTGGAATTTGATCGCCCAGATAATTCCGGGAATGATTAACAAGATCAACCCCACCACAACAATTGACCCGTACAGGATTGAACCAACCAGATACTTAAAAAAGAGAGGATAACAGGAGAAAAGGTCTGAAAATTCCCCTTTCTCACCATCGCAAAACTTCAAACAAATCTTGATTATCCCCATTCCTATTATCGTCGAGAGAACATAAGAAGCGATCCGGATAATAAGCGACAGAGCCGGGGCATCTGCTTCGATTATTGCTGCAACGGTATCCGGGACGTATTGTATCAAGCCCACCACTATCAGAAGACCGATGAAAAAACCGATGTTACTTTTCGTTATATCCCACCCAAATTGCACTGCATAACTTATGACAAATTTCTTTGACATATTCCTTATCTCCCTTTCTTCATTATGTGACCGCTCCTGTCCAGTCCGGGCACATTCGAGCCCGAGTACGCATACGATTGTCTGAACGTAGCTGTTATATATATATATTTTTGGTTAACCGGGTTGCCAATTGACATTTGTACAATTCATGTTTCGTTGGTAGGGGTTTTTTGTAAAATCGGATTGGATCCCGAATTTCACTAATAAGCGAACATCACGAATCCGACGGCAAAGTCAGCATAATTTCGCCGTAAAATTTTGGTTACGGGTTACGCCGGATCAACCACTGGTCGAGCCACTACAGGATTTTCAGGCACGGGTACGTCCCATGACCTCCTCCGCGCACCCGAATCCTGCCAGAACAGAACCATTCATACTCCGTTCAGGATAGTTGGTCCGGGAGAACATGCCAGCAAGATATAGCCCATCGATATCGGCGGAGTACGGCGGGATCTTCTCGATATAATCTGTCATGTACACCGGAGCCGTGTCGATATCCCGCGCAAGTCTCCACCACGAGACGTCATCGCGGTGGAAATCCGGAAATAACTCCATAAGCCCGCCCAGATATGAATCGATCAGTTCCTGCTCCGAAGACCGCCATCTCGGATCTGTATCGTCCTGGAAGTATGCAGTCACGTATACCAGATGCTCTCCGTAATCTGAGACCGGAATGAAGTTCGTATGTTCGATGACCGCACCAAAAGGCACGCTTGATTTTATGTTTAACCAGTACATATCAGGCATCAATGACCTGTTCATGCCAAAGAGCGCACATGCAGTTCCCTGATACGGGATATCAGGCGCATCCGAAATTATCTTTAAAAGTGCATGAGGTGATACCGTCGAGATCACGGAATCGCAGTCGGTGTATCCGCCGGCAGTAACACCGGAGACGCTTCCATCAACGGTTCTGATCTCTGATGCCTCGCAGTTCGTCCGGATCTCACCGCCCATCGCAACGATCGATTCTGTCAGACGTGCGACGAGGCGGTGAAACCCTCCGCGCAGGTATCCGAGCCGCTCCCCACTCGTGGACCGGTTCGACCTGATCCTGATGCGTCCGAAGAGCCATGCAGCAGATACGCGGTCGTGGCTGCTACCGAACTTGCTTCGCAAGAGTGGCTCAAAGAACCGCTCGTAGACCGATCTTCCGGCATTCTTAAGGATCCACTCCTTTGCGGTGACGCGATCGAGTTTATAAATCTCCTCATCCTTTGCCCGCCTGGTCACAAGGACGGTACGTGCAATCCGTATCAGGTCCGGAACCGAGAGCGGCGACTTGAGCAGTTCGATCGGCGTGTTCATCGGGTGTATCTTTCCGTCGATATAATAGCCAGTGGTTCCTTTGAGCCATTGCAGGTCAGCACCGAGACCCATGCTCCCGATGAGATCTATCAGCTCGGAATCACTCGCGAAGATGTGGTGGTAATACTTCTCGATGTGATAGTCGTCGATATGGTAACTCGCAGCCATCCCGCCGACCTCGGAACCTTTCTCAAGGATGGTTACGTCGGATGTGCCCTCTTTTAGCATCCTGTACGCAGATGCAAGCCCTGAGAGCCCGCCGCCGATGATAACCGTCTTCATCTCTTCCTTCTCTCCGGTTTCTCCTTTTCTTCTTCTCTTCCTTATCTCGCCTTCAGTTCAGACAGTTCCTTCTGCAGCAAATCTTCGTATCTTCTGTCGATATCCTCTTCCCCCTCCCTCTTGTCTTCTCTCTTCCCTGATCTTTCTCTTTTTTCTCTTCTCCCTCTTTTCTCGCTCTTATCTTTCTTCGCTTCTTTCTCCCTTTCTTTTATCGTTTCTGCTGCTTTTGCCCCTTCTTTCCCATTTCTAACTGAGTACATGAGCAAGACGATTCCGAGAGACATCAGGAGGATCCCGCCCCAGACCGCGGTGATCCATGGTGCTGTGCGCATGTAGAGATTGGCGTAGTCGCCTTCAACCATCTTCGTGGTGATGAACACCTCTTCTGTGAGCGACCGGTGGACGTAGTTTGTTGCATACGACTGTCCCCACTTGTAATCCGTGATGAACTTGACCGCATCGCGATCGATCAGCGTGCCCCTGTTATAGAGCTCAAAATCGATTAGGGTCACATAAGATGATCCCGGGTGCTCGTCGTAAGGCGCGCCCTCATATTGGTTCGAGATTCCTGTGACCTTTACGGAGTACGGCTGCCCTTTGTAGTCGCCGAATTCACCATTTTGTATAACCGTGGATCCATCGATCCTCGTGTTTGTGCTCACGACGATACCGACCAGGATCAGAACGATGCCGATATGGATGATATGCGGACTTACGCTGCGGAGCGTCAGTTTGGGCAGCCGAATGATCCGGTATATAATCGCAAGCGTGGCAAATAGAAGTATCGGCACCGACACATCGATCGGGGTGTTGTTAAATGGCGATACGGCTCCTGAGAGTATGGTTGCCACGATCACGACTGCAACCATGGCAAGAATCCACGTCGGTGAGACATCCGGTAGAAGCAGGCATACGCCAAGAAGCAGTGCCAGAAGAAGGGTTGGCAGCATCGTTCTGGTATTAAACCATCCGGCATCGAGAGCTATGTCTGCAAATAGCGGTATGAGCATCCCTATAATCAGAATCATGAACAGTGCGCTGAACATGATTATCGTCGCAAGCATTGCGTTCCGGGTGCTTATGAATTCGAGGGATTTTGTGGATTTCATGGTATCACTCTACCAATCTCTATCACTCTGTCAGCAGCAGCCCCAAAAACTTTGTGTACCGTACCAGGTCCTCGATGCGCACGTTCTCATCCTCGGCATGTGCCCGGCTCTCAAGCACTCTCCCGACGCCGTGGCAGCAGACCGGCTGCCCTGTGATCCCGATCACATAAGCAACATCGAGACTGCCCTGCGCTCCCGCGATACCGATCTTGCGGTCGGACACCTCGTTTGCAACAGCCAGAACCCGCCCGATCCACGGGTGGCTCGCATCGGTACACATCGGCGGATACCCAAGCTCATACGTGAAATCGTAGCTCGTATCGGCATAGGCACCTGCGGTATTCTCCAGCGCTCTTTTAATCTCCTCGATTGCGGTATCGAATGTCTCTTCAGGTATCACCCTGCGGTCGCCGCGAATGGTGCACCTCCCCGGAACCACGTTCTCCTTTACGCCGCTCTCGATCATCGTGATATTCAGAACCGGTTTCACATTTAAAAAACCGGTCTTCTCAGCGACTACGTGGCTGCTTGGCATCTCTGACCGCCTGTCCTCGACCTTGTCTTTCAGTTCAAGCAGCCCGTTCATCAGCGCAACCGATTTTTCGAGTGCGTTTACGCCTAAAAAACTGCTTCCGCTGTGGCACGTCCTTCCGAAAACATCAACTCGCCACGTGAGTATCCCGTTTGTGCCGATGATGACGTCATCGCCCTCGCCGTCCATGCACAGGAAATAATCCCCTGACAGGAGACCGATGTCAGCAAAATAACAAAGTCCTGAGTACGGACCGATCTCTTCGTCCGTTGTCAGTGCGATATTGAGGTTATATGCGGGCGTTATACCAAGTTCCCGGATCTGGGTGAGCGCGGTTAAGAGCGCCGCAATCGCTGCCTTCGAGTCCGCAGATCCCCGTGCATAGAATCTGCCGTCCGCAATCGTGCCCTCGTACGGCGGGAATGTCCATCCATCGCCTACAGGAACCACATCGAGATGCGTGTAGATCACAAGCGTC
>DAOUXE010000120.1 GCA_030666765.1 Methanosarcinales archaeon | reverse complement strand
GGAGAGTTGCCATGGTACCTGAGCCCTCCCGCGTGGATGCCTGCCGGAACAAAGTCGTGTCCGAGTGTGTACATCTTCAGGAGCGGGGTCATCTCTCCGGCATCTCCGAAATCATACGCATACACGCCTTTCGTGAGTGTCGGACATGATGCGGGTTCGCATGACACAATTCTTGGACCGTCTGCCTTTCCTTGCAAGGTATCTCCGATGTACGGGAATACCGCACCTGCAAAGTTGCTTCCGCCACCCACGCATCCGATCATAATGTCAGGAGTCTCTTCCGCGATCTTAAACTGCTTCTGTATCTCAAGCCCGATCACGCTCTGGTGCAGCATCACATGGTTGAGAACGGATCCGAGCGCGTAATTTGTATTCTCATGCGTTGCAGCATCCTCAACCGCCTCTGATATCGCCATGCCAAGACTGCCTGTGGTGTCCGGAGTCTCTGCAAGGAACCTTCTTCCGCATCCGGTCTTATTGCTCGGGCTCGGGATCACCTTCCCGCCCCATGTCTCCATCATTACTCTGCGGTATGGTTTCTGATCGTAACTGATCCTGACCATATATACAGTGCATTCGAGATCGAAGAGACGCGTGGCGAACGAGAGCGCAGATCCCCACTGTCCTGCTCCGGTTTCGGTTGTGATCCGCTCGATTCCGGCTTTTGCGTTGTAATACGTCTGCGCAACTGCTGTATTTGGTTTATGGCTTCCGGGTGGGCTTACACCTTCCCATTTGTAGTAGATTTTGGCAGGCGTCTTCAGTGCTTTCTCCAGCCGCATCGCCCGGTACAGCGGGGTCGGTCTCCAGAGTGTATAGATGTCGCGAACCTCGCTTGGGATATCAATCCACCGGTCTGTGCTCATCTCTTGCTTGATAAGCGAGATCGGGAAGATCGCAGAGAGATCATCCGGAGTGATTGGCTCCTTTGTCTGCGGGTTAAGCGGCGGATCGAGTGGGGTTGGCAGGTCTGCTGCAATGTTGTACCATCGCTTTGGCAGTTCGTTTTCGTCGAGTGTGATCTTTGTAACGTCCATTTATGATAACTCCGATATCGTGCCGGACTGTGACTTTGGTTCTGACATTCTTAAAAGTTGTGATACATAAGATATGTCGATAGATAAAAAGAATACCCCTGAGAACAGAATATCAAACATGCCCCACAAATGCACCAACTGCGAACATATATTTGAGGACGGTTCAGTCGATATCTTAAATGGCTGTCCGAATTGTGGGTGGAACAAGTTTCTGTACGTGCCAGCAAAATCGGTGACCGAGACCGAGACCGAAACTGATGCGGAAGACACGGACGCCGGAATGCTGCCGGATAAGGTAGAAGCGGAGAAGGAGGCGGTGCCTGATATGGAGGTTGAATCGATCCGCATCATAGAGAAAGGGTCTTATGAACTGAATCTCGAATCACTGCTCGAGCGGGAAGAGATCATCCTGTCTATGAAGGAAGACGGGAGGTATCTGGTACATCTTCCTTCGGTTTTCGAGAAAGGTAAGAAGGATCGTGAACCCTGAGCCCCAGGTCTTGCAGAGCCTTTGATGCCACCCTTCCGAGAGTCCCTACAAGTTGTATGCCATTAATTTACACCTCTGCATGAAACTATGCCTGCCGCGACCACGATACCCACATGTCCTGATACGATCACAAGCACGCCCACCCTGAGCGTAAGCCTGCCTGATGCATACTACCTCCACGCGCGTGGACGGCGTGTGCAGACTGCGATGCCAGCGTAATTCGCGGTCAGCGATGATATGGGTTCCTGCGCCACGAGCCACATCTCTTGCCATAGTGTGTCGTAGTGACTTTCTGTATGGGATTTTGTCCATGGGATTTTGGTGGCGCGAACCGATAATCTTATATAACAAATCTGTTACATAACAATATTGTTAGGTGATAACAATGTTACCAGTAGGCAACCCGGCAATCGGAGACGATTTCATCGATCGTGAAAAGGAGATCGACCAGATCCTTTCGGCACTGGAGAAAGATAGTGTCCTTCTAATCGCACCTCGCAGGTTTGGAAAGACTTCAATCATGCGAAGGCTGGAAAAAGAACTCTTGAGTCGGGATGAACTCTGTGTTTTTATCGAAGTAGAGGATATAGATTCCCCGCAGCGATTCTTATCTGAAATGGTGATGGCGCTCCTTGGGGGTGAAAGGATCAGAAGGAAGGCAAAGATAAGATCTACTTTCGAAAAATCTTTTAACTGGTTCAAAGAGAACATAGAGGAAGTTGGGGTATATGTATTCAGGGCTAAACTGAGACGCAACATAGAAGAGGATCTGAAAGAGGATTGGACGGAAAAAGCCAGACTGATCTTTGAAATAATAAACGATTTCGAATCAAATGTCTATTTTATCGTTGATGAGTTTCCGATAGCTATCAAAAACATGGATTCGGAAGATGCAGAGAAGTTTTTGCATTGGTTTCGGAAACTGCGGCAGATATCGGAAAACCTCCGGTTCATCGTCGGCGGTTCGGTAAGCATCGACCGCGTGGTGAGGGATGTTGGCGGGGTCAGTGTAATCAACGACTTTAAAAGAGTCCGGGTAGGCGGATTCCGGAAGGAAGTCGCAACAAACGTCATAGAAAAAGTTTTCAGGGAAAAAGAATGGAAATATACGGAATCCATCGGTGATAAGATACTAAATTGTGTCGGCGAAGCCTGCATACCATACTTTATTGCGATAATGTTGAGTGCTATAGAGGAAGAGTACGTTTCGAGAGATGTTGAGATTAATGAGGGATTAATCGAAGATATTTATAATTTCTACATACTTGGCAGTGAAGGGAAGCATTACTTTGAGCATTATTCGCAGAGGCTCAGGATTTTCTACACTGGTATGGCAGGAATGGAAGAAAAAGCTGCGAGAGCCATATTGAGAAGGGTCAGCAGCGAAGACTACTACCCCTTCGATCTCGCATTCGGAATCTTTAAGCAGGAAACCAATGTGGACGATCACGAAAGATTCATGGATCTGATTGCAGACCTCGAAAATGACTTCTATATAGAAAACGATTCCCCAAAAGGACTTACGTTCTACTCCAATATGCTAAGGGACTGGTGGAGGTTGTATCATGGCGAAATCAAGTGATATAATTCTTTACAGGTATTCACCGGAAATTATGCCCGAAGACGTCCTGAGAAAACTCTTTGTCGGACGGGAAAAAGTCCTCGAGAGTCTGTTTGAGGAACTCGAAAGTGCTGCAAGGAATGAGACGCCGAGATTCTATCTGATCGTAGGACCAAGAGGAATTGGGAAGTCTCATCTGTTGGTCTTATTATATTACGAAATCAAAAATAAGCTTGGGTCACTTCTGATTCCAGTCAAACTCGCAGAGGAAGAATATTCTGTGTTCCGCGCATCCGACCTCTTTCTGAGAATTCTGGAGGAACAATCCGAGGAGACAACAGATATCTTAGCACTTGAGCAGGAAGATGAAATCCTGTATGCTGCGCTGGAGAAACTCGTGCAACTGTCAGAAAAGGATGGGCAAAGGTATCTCATCTTCGTTGAGAACCTGCATCAGTTGTTCAAGCAGTTTGACACGGCTGAGTTGCAGAAATTGCGATCGATCTTTCAACGATATGATATCTTTTCAGTAGTGGCTTCGACACCAATGATCTTCCCTGGCGTATCCGAACACGACGAACCATTCTATAATTTCTTCCGGGTTCAGCACTTAAGGGAGTTTTCGCTTGATGAGATAACGGTGCTGATCCGGAAGATAGCCAAAGTTGAGGGCAACGAGAAATTCTTTTCGGATTTTGTTGGATATGCGGAGCGAATACATGGCATGGTGCACCTCACAGGCGGCAGCCCAAGGCTTGTAATCCTGTTTTATGAGATGATCGCCAGAGGAGAGCTCGAAGACACAGAGGACGCTTTTTTCAAGATAATAGACGAGCATACACCTTACTATCAGGAGGTGTTCCAGCTTCTATCACCACAGCTGAGAATACTGTTCGATACTCTTATCTCCTCTGGCGCGCCCGCAACCCCCAAGCAGATTGCAGAAAAATCCAGAATCCCGCTTCCCACTGTTACAACGCAGCTTCGAAGGCTGGAAAAGGACGGATACATCATCTCAAGACGCGAGGGGCGGCATACATACTATGAAGTGCGAGAGAGGCTTTTCAGGCTCTGGCGGGAGATGAGACAGCCGTTTGGTAGAAAAAGGGTGTCTGTTCTCCTTGAGTTTCTGCAGTTATGGTATACCCCGGAAGAGCAGAAGGAGCTTTTCGAGAGAAATTTCAAACTTCTTGAAGCAGGGGAAAAACCCGCACTCAGAGACCTCTGTTACTATGCTGAAATCCAGCCGCCCGAATTCAGAGATGAAGCTCTTCTCAAACTTGCGCCAAAACTTCTGGAACTTGGTGAGTTGGAGGAAGCTGCTTATGAAATCCGGAAACTGAAGGATATCGTGGCAGAGACTGGAGATAAGGAATTGGAAGGTGCGGTACGGCGGCATGAAGTATTGCTGCTGCTTTTTGAAGGAAGATATGAAGAGGCGCTGGACGCGTCCGAGAAGGCTCTGGAGATCAACTCGGAGAATGAGTTTGCATTATTGAATAAGGGGATTGCGTTGGGAATGCTTGGCAGGCATGAAGGGGCATTGGAAGCGTTCAAGGATGTGCTGGAGGTCGATCCGAAGGACGAATTTGCACTATCGTGGAAGGGGTTTGCGTTAGAAAATCTTGGCAGAGATGAAGACGCGTTGGAAGCATTCGATAAGGTTCTGGAGATCAACCCGGAGGATGCGTCTGTGCTATCAAAAAAAGGACTTGCGTTAATAGCCCTCGGCAGGCACGAAGACGCGCTGAAACCGTTCGAGAAAGGTCTGAAGATCAATCCGAATGATGAAACTGTACTTATAGCCAAAGCTTGTGCGTTAGGATTCCTAGAAAGGTGCGAGGAGGCATTGGAAGCCACCAATAAGATTCTGGAAATCGACCCGAAAAATGAATTTGCCCTATCAATTAAAAGCAGTGCGTTGTTTGACTTAAACAGATATACAGAGGCGCTGGATGCAGCAGAAAAAGCAAAAGAGGTGGCAACCAGCGAATCCTCTAAGATTGGTGCTGCGCTGGTCATGATCAAAGCTTATATATTCCTCGATAGAAAATCAGACGCTACTTCAGAGATAGAAAAGATAAAAGACAGAATACCTGAACAGGAGCCGCACTTGATTGAAGATTTCATCGAGATCTGTTTGAATCTCGCTCTCGATGAGTTGAAGGTTGGAAACCCCGGAAACGCATC
>DAOUXE010000064.1 GCA_030666765.1 Methanosarcinales archaeon | reverse complement strand
GGAAATGCAAGTAATAGGGATTAGTGAGATGGCGATTAGCAAAAAATTGTCAGGCACCGACTGGATTACTGGACCGATCCAACAGCAGATCATATCTGCGCTCATCCATCTGAAGAACAATGTGGTAACTGAATCGGTTCGTAAGGTTCCAGGTCAGGCGGAAGCGATCCGGTTTTTCAACTACCCCTACAAAGCCATCGAAGAAGCCGTTGTGAACGCGCTTTACCATCGCAGTTACCAAAGCGAAACGCCAGTTGAGGCCCGTATATTTCCCAAGCGGATCGAGATTATCAGCTATACCGGACCGCTTCCACCGCTCAACAAAGATAACCTGAATAATGAACGCGTTACAGCAAGAAGATACCATAATCGACGCATCTGGGATTTTTTAAAGGAATTGCATCTTACCGAAGGGAGAGGCACGGGTTTTCCGAAAATAAAGCGGGCGATGAAGGCGAACGGATCTCCGGAACCTGTTTTTGAAACTGATGACGATCGCAATTATTTCATGACGATTTTGGCTGCACACCCCGAGGCGCGGGTCAGTGAGCAAGTTATTGAGCAAGTCAGTGTACAAGTTATTCAGATACTTGAGTTCTGCAGAACAGAACGGAAGAAGCAGAAGATCTTGAATTACCTCAATCTTTCTCCTGCTTACACGAATTACAAGAGACACATTCTGCCACTCTTACAAAATGGTTTGCTATCTTTTACCATTCCGGATAAGCCAAGAAGCAGATCACAGAAGTACAAAATCACTGAATCAGGACTCGCTGCTTTGAAACGCCATGCTGAAAGTTGCGAAGAGGGGGACCGTGAAAGTAAAACGGAAGTATGACGCGATATTGGCTGGAATATCCAGAATCTGCGCTGAAACACACGAGAAACTCATAATGACATCCAGGAAATCCCGTTGCCTGATGTATGCCCTACCCATGAGTTCAATATCTGCAAAAAGGATTGATAGAGTATGAATGTTGCAAAGTCTAAAAATGGTGTGCCGATCAGACTAACAACAGAGAGGTGGTTCCATATTACTGAAGAGCATTCGGAGATGGCGGGTTATTACTTTGAAGTCCTCGAAACGGTAGAGGCTCCCGAGGTGATTTATCAGGGCAAAGCCGGAGAATGTATAGCTGTGAGGGTGGTAGAGAAGGGGAAATATATTGTAGCAGTGTACCGAGAATTAAGTAGAGCAGATGGATTTGTGATTACCGCCTTTTTAACGAGGCGTAGAAGACAGCTTGAAAGGAGACGGAAAATATGGAAGCGGTAGAAGTAAGGAAGGCATTGAATCTCGTACCTGAATTGTTGGATGTGCCATATTCTAGGATCTGGACGGTTTATGATAAAGAGGCTGATGTTCTGTACCTCAATTTCAAAAAGCCGAGTCATGCAGACGATTCTGAGCTTACGGATGATGATCTCATAATCAGATATGAGAAAGGGTCTATCGTGGGGATCACTGTACTCAATGCGAGCAGAAGGAGGTTGGGATGTGGGCGCGGGGTGTGACAGGACGTATGCGGTTTTGCAAACTACGTCGCATGTTAGCCTGGACTGCTATTAGGGTGGTTAAAGAATGATTGAGAAATTCGAATGCAAAGGCGTATGGTGGCTTCCCGATAACCCTAAAAAGCAGATCTTGGGAATGCTTAGGTTTGTCCCTGGTGAAGGGGCGGTATTGGATTTAATGGGTTCTTTTGTGGAACTAAAAAGCACAGACGTATCATTTGAACCAGAAGTCGTGTTGGGCACGTCGTCTATCGGGAAGAAAATCACCCTTCACAAATGTTTTGAAACTAAGGAATGTTGTAGCACATCAGGGTTTCCAACTTCTTCGTTTTATGCCAATATAGTTTTTATAGGTTGGCATTTTACAAAACCAGAAAATCTAAAATTTAAGAGCTTTTTTGTAAATTATCCCTATTTTGAAGAGTGGAGTAAAATTGGAGTTTTTAGTCATCGTTGGGAATCTGAAGAAAAGTCTAAAAAATATGAAATGAAATACGAACTTCCGGAACCTGTTGAGGCAAAGATAAACAATTCTAAGATATCTTTTGATCACGACTTAAATATTATTTATGATCTGCTAAGAGAAGTAAATTTAAAGCACACGACTTTCATTAAGATAGAACCCGAAGACGAGTTACATTTTGAAGAATATCAAAGTATTCTATATCACCTACAAAATTTTTTAAGTCTTGCAACAAGGAGGGCGATATATCCTTTAAGCATAAAGGCAACGGCAGAACAATATAAACATGTTTCTACCTTTTCAACAGGCAAAGTTCACCATCCCCCTATCGAGATATTCTACAATGTAATAGATAAAGTGGATTTATCAGAGAAACTGAACCATTATAGCATGCTTTTTACATTTGAGGATATTTCTGGACAATTTGAGACTTATCTCCAAAATTGGTTTGATAAAGCTGAGTTGCTAAAACCAGTTTATGATATTTTCTTTGGAACGTTATATAAACCTTCTATGTATCTTGAGGTTCAGTTCTTAAGTTTAATACAAGCCGTGGAATCATATCATCGGCGCAGATTTGGAGGAAAATATTTATCAGATGATGATTATAAGGAGGTTTGCGATACTCTTGTAAATGCGATTCCGGACAGTGTTGAAGGGGGGCTTAAAGACAGTTTGAAGAGTAGAATAGGATATGGTAACGAGTTTTCTTTAAGAACGAGATTAAGGAGACTTTTTGATAGTGACGGATACCGAGAAATTCTAAGCGAGTTTGCAGAAAACAGAAATGCGTTTATTGGAGAGGTGGTTGATACCAGAAATTATCTGACTCATTACGAGGGAATAGAAAAAGCTGCTATTGGCGAAGAACTCGATCCCTTCATCCGGAAACTGAAAATATTGCTGGAAATATGCTTACTAACCGAATTAGGTTTTAGCACAGAAGAAATTAAAAAACTTTTTCCAAGAGATGGGAGGTATCAGCGTGAATCTATTCAATGGCACTTCAGCTAACGGGGAGTATCGGGCTTTGTGCCTTCGACACTACGTCCAACTCCTGCTTTGCCGGACTTCAGATATGCTCGGAACATTAGCTGAAATATCACAGGACTATTTATGTAGGAGGTATGTATGTTTTTCTCAAAAATGTCAGTAGCACAAACGATAAAGTCCCTTAGGGAAATGTCCCACCTTGGACTTGGTAACGAACCCTCGCAATCAGAAATGCATAAGCTCATTTCGAAAGTCGAGAAGCGGTTCCTGGATAGTGATTCCTACGAACTGGAATATCGGCTCGGAATTGCTCTACGAAACTACACAGCATGGTTCGTTCGTGGGGATGAGCGAAAGCTTTATCTCCAAGAAGCTGTTCAGCATCTCGAAAAAGCCTATGCTCTGTCCAAAGAAGTTATCTCAGAGGAACTTACGGCGACCGATAAGCATACCCTCGGTTCTCTCGACCGAAACACCATTGCCTGCGAGGTTGGTTTCATACTTATTGACGAGGCAATCATTCGAGACCTTGAAAAAGGCATATCCTACCTTGGAACCATCTTTAACAATACTACGAACTACTATCCACAGTTTTGCTCTTATGCAGAGGCTTTCTATATGCTTGGCGACTATCTCAAGTCTGCTGAAGTCGCGCTCGAACTTCATCGCCGAGCCGAAAAATCCTTTGAATGGAAGGGCAGTGTCCCACCAGCCCCGATAGGCATAGTTGCAAAAGCATACCGGGCAAAGCCGAAGGAACATAAGAAGAACGGAGAAATCAGACAAGCAATTTCCCTATTTCAAAAGCTTGACGATATGAATATGGCAACTGACAACGATCAAAAGCTTCTCGAAAAGCTCCGAGTATCGGGAAAGAAACAATGACACTTTGGTTAACACGGTTTCAACAACAGAAAAATACACAACCAGAGGACCCTACACACATGAAACTAAACCGACCACGAGGCACCCGCGACTTCACACCCGCGGAAACAGAGAAGCGCAGATACATCGAGAACCGAATGCGAGGAACCGCAGAGCACTGGGGCTACGAAGAAGTGAAGACCCCTACATTCGAGCACACCGAGCTCTTCACGATCAAATCAGGAGAAGCAATTCTGGATGAATTATACACATTCAAAGACAAAGGCGGCAGAGATATCGCGCTCCGCCCTGAACTAACCGCACCAGTGCTCCGGATGTACGTAAACGAGATGTCGGTATCGCCAAAGCCGATCCGGCTCTACTACTTCGAGAACTGCTTTCGGTACGAACGCCCGCAGAAAGGTAGGTTCCGGGAGTTTTGGCAGTTTGGTGTAGAACTTATCGGAAGCGATAGCGCACAAGCCGAAGCAGAGGTGATAGCGCTTGCAGCCGCCATGGTATCTGATACCGGAATTGAGGCTAACCTCCACATTGGGCATCTTGGCGTCGTTCGTGGGCTGCTCCATGGTCTGGACGCGCAGATGCAGGCAGAAGCGATGCGGCTAATGGACAAGAAGGATGTCGATGGTCTTCGGATGCTGCTTTCGGATCAACCCGGTCTGCGAGATCGCCTGCCAGCACTTCTCGATGCGGATATTGACGAAGCCAGATCGATCACCGATGATGCGCAGCCACTCGAAGAGCTTCAGGCAACCCTCACTTTACTGGATCACTACGGCATCCGTTACGAGGTCGATTTCGGGATCGTGAGGGGGCTTGACTACTACACAGGCATGGTCTTTGAGATGTACGCAGCAGGACTCGGCGCACAGAATCAGATCTGCGGCGGCGGCACGTACCGGCTTGCGCAACTCTTCGGCGGCAGCGAGACGCCATCATGCGGATTTGGAATCGGGTTTGACCGGGTGCTTGAGGTATGTGGAATCGAGCCGCCACATGCACCGCGGGTAGTGGTTGTATATCTGCCGGATGTGACTGAGGATGCGATCCGGGTTTCACGCAGGCTGCGGGATGACGCGGGCGTGCGCACTACGATCGATATCAGCGGCAGGAAATTTGGGCAGCAACTGAAACATGCTGACGCGATCGGTGCCGATTACGCGGTGATCGTTGGTGCTAAGGAAGTTGAGGCTGGCATGGTCACGCTGCGAGATATGCATACCGGAGGGCAGGAGATGATCGGGCTTGATGACGCGGTTCTGCGGATCATGGGTGATCGGGAGGGGGAGGATCACCCGGCAAGTCATGACGAATCGGCATTTCTCGACCTTCCGTAGAAAGGGTAAAGAGTCACACGAACATCCCGTGCGGCTCGTTCTTCTCTTCTTTCGTCAACTTATCAAGCGCATACCTGAAATCAGCCATCGAGATATCCTGCCGCTTGTTGCGTATCGCATTCATACCGGCTTCGGTGACAAGGATCTTTAAGTCTGCGCCGGTTGCGGCATCGGTTTCCTTGGTAATGGTCGCAAGATCGACATCACCGGCAAGCGACATGTTCTTCGTGTGGATCGAAAGAATCTGGAGCCGTCCTGCTTCGTTTGGTGCAGGAATCTCTATCACCCGGTCAAATCTGCCCGGGCGCAGCAGTGCAGGATCTAAGAGATCGATCCGGTTGGTTGCCGCCATCACCCGCACATCGCCTCGCTCCCCAAAGCCGTCCAGTTCTGTCAGGATCTGGGTCATGGTGCGGTTTACCTCTGCCGAACCAACTGTACCATCGTGTGTGCGCCTGCCGCCAACGGCATCGATCTCGTCGACGAAGAGGATGGTTGGTGACTTCTCCCGCGCAAGCTGGAAGACATCCCTGACGAGGCGGGCGCCCTCGCCGATAAACTTGTGTACCAGTTCTGAACCCGACATCTTGATGAAGGTGGCATCGGCATGGTGCGCCACCGCCTTTGCAAGTAGAGTCTTTCCTGTGCCGGGTGGACCATATAGGAGCACGCCGCGCGGCGGCTCAACCCCGACGGTCTCGAAGAGTTCCGGTGACGTTAGCGGCAGTTCCACAGTCTCCTTAACCTCCTGAATCTGGCTATCGAGCCCGCCGATCTTTTCGTATTCGGCGTCCGGATCATCGATCACTTCCATGATCAGTGCGCGCTCATCGATCGTGCCTGAGAGGACCCGTATTATCTGCAGGTCGTTATTCACGGCAACACGCATCCCAACCTCCAGTTTCTTATCATACTCGACAAGCAACTCCTGATTGTTCCCGTGCTGCCTGATGAGTGCCTCATGACCTCGCACCTCAAGAACGCTTGCGATGAAAAGCGGCGGCTTTGTGGAGTCGTCGATTCGTTTATTAAGAGCTATTACTTGTTTCTGGAGAGTTTCGTTTGCAACCATCAGATCGAGCAACCGTGCCTGATATTCACTGTTCTGCATCCGGAGCGTGGCGATCTGGTCGTGCAACGATGTCATCGTGTTCATCAGATCGGTAGCACTGGAACCGATCCGGTCGTTTGGTCTCGATGGTGCCTCTGTTGGTACTTCTACTTCCGCGGTCTCTGCCATAACTATAAAAAGGGAGTCTCGGAATATAAAGATTGCAGTTGTTGGGGGTCAAGTCAATTCCTTTGGCACTGTTCAGAAATCTAGTGATAGCCGAACATTAT
>DAOUXE010000010.1 GCA_030666765.1 Methanosarcinales archaeon | reverse complement strand
GCTGCCAGAAGTACGATTGCGGCTGGTATCCACAGGTTCGGGTCTCTTCCTGATAGTTCACCAAAGAACCGGTCCGGGTTTGTCAGCGGGTTTGTCATGGTGATCGCCATCTGATTGATTGCTCTTGCGCGGGTATATGAGTTACTGCGCTGCCTCTGGTTCTGCCGAATCCTCCGGGGAATCGTGGATGAAAAGCTCTTCGATCGTAACGCCAAAGAAGTCTGCAAGCTTAAACGCGAGTTCGAGCGATGGGTTGTACCGCTGCTTCTCGATAGCGTTTATGGTCTGGCGGGTGACACCAAGTTTCTCCGCAAGATCCTCTTGAGTCAGGTCATGCATCGCCCGGAAGACCTTGAGTTTGTTCTTCATGACAGCCCTCGCCTGATGTAATAGAGACGAGATGCACCAAATGTGAACATCCCGACAATGATTACCAGTTCGATAACATCACGGATCTCGAGAAGATCGGGGAAATAGTGAGTTACATACATCAGAATCCCCACAAGTCCTATTACATCCCAGAATGCATTAAAACCTGCTTTTTCATTGATTCTCAGATGCATCTCATCCGCTGGAATCTCCGTCTTGCGTTTGGTCGCCCAGTAGCTGCCAATAAAGATCAGCATCAAGCCAGAGAATGTGATGCCTGCTCCAATAAACTTGAGACCTGCTACCGTGAACAGGACGATTCCGAGCAGCATGATCGTAGAGCCCCAGATGAAATGGGGTTTACTCCGTTTTAATTCCATTTCATCGCCTCACATCCTCCATTCGTAATACTGCCTCGCTACAATCAGTGCGATCCAGCCACCACATAGCGTTAACAACAGCACATTATCAAAAATCCCGACTTCGAGATAGCCTTTAATCAGATACGCCAGCAGAAATACGGAAAGAGCGATGAAACCAACTGTTGCACTTCTTTCGTTGAGAATCGCCCCCCTCTCATCGGTTGCGTATGCCAGCCCCCGCCCCCTCTGACCGGTATTCTCGTCAATTCGCATGAAAAGAACCACACTTATAAAGATTCCGATGGCAAGAAGAAGGCTAAATATTGATAGTGTCACATCGATCTTGAGGTATCTGAGAATACCGCTAAACAGTCCTGCGATCGGAAATCCAAATAATATCGAAGCTAATTTCCTGAGTGGGTTTTCAAATATTGATCCGAAGAGCGCGTATACAACGGCAATCCCGGTAAGGGCACCTGCCGCGCTGGGGATGATGCTGCCGTCGTTGTTAATGGGACTTACAAACGTGTGCATGAAGAGCACGAATATGAACACCGCAAGAGTCGTTAGCACCATCGTCGTGACATTCTTCTTCTGGTTCACCTGGATCACATCCTCCGCATGTAGTGATAATAGAACCCGAGATAGCAGCACAGCATCAGACAGATAAGCACCCCTACGCCGTCAGAGACTTCTTCTCCACTCATTGTACCGATTACCGGGTGGAGATAGCGGTTCAGCATCCAGATTATCAGTAATCCAACCGCAGTCAATCTGAATGCGGCACTCGCAGCCTTTCTGTGAATTTCCATTGTTCGTTCGTCGAATGTCCCGGTCCCATATCGTCGTTTCGCGCTGAATAGTATGGTCATCGCGATGACAACGCCGACCAATCCCGGGTTTGTATTTGGGGTGAGCACCTCGACGATCATGCCTCCAACTGCGACTACAGCCGCGGTCAGGTGCCAGATTGTGAACATCCGTTTGTTGTGTGTGTGTTATCAGACATTTTGTAGCGCTCCTGTATCGTGCCATCGTCGGCACGTTCCTGCAGATGCCCTTCGACCGCAGACATCGTGATCGGCGGGATCTTTGCTACGCTTTCCAGGGGACTTGCTATTTAGTTCTGTCATCTCTTCAGATACCCCGGAATATCCCTTATCCTGATCTTCTTCCCTGTCATTAGAATCGCGCTCCGAAATATCCTTGCTGATAGTTTGATCACCACGATGACCGAGATTGTGAGTATCAGGAGGCTTGCTGCGATCTCGTAGACCGGAATCCCTGTTAGCGTGATCCGCATCAGCGTTGTCGCGGGTGCCGTATAGGGTATATATGTCAGAACCCTTGCAATGACTGAATCCGGTGCAGCGATGATCACACCAAGCAGCATCATTGGCAAAATCCCCAGCATCGTAAATACCATTGCACCCTGCTGAGCGTCTTTCATGGTACTTGCTGGCGCCGCAACGCATGCCATCGATCCTGCGAACAGGAGATAACCCAGGATAAAATATGGGACTGCAAGAATCATTAGTAAGGAGATCTGAATCTCCTGAAATACTGCTGCTAACGATGTTACCGATACTACCAGCATCCCCAAACAGATCCAAACGCAAATTTGCAGGAGTCCGGCAGATCCAAAACCAATAAGTTTTCCTGTGAGAAGTTTTTCAGGAGAAAGTGAGGAAAGCAGGATCTCGACCGTCTTGTTCTCCTTTTCCGCAACGATTCCCTGCATCAGATACCCCGAAGTTGTCATTATCGAGAGCATCATCAGAATTGCGACCGCATAAGGTATTAAAAACAGGACCTCCTGCTTCTCTTCAACCTCCCCCTTCTCGTTTAAGGTGATCTGCTCCACCTCCGCCGGGCATCTGATCCGGTCACCCAGTGTTTCGTCCACATCCGAGTAGCGCAGAATGTTGTCGATTAAGAACGCCTCTACTAAATCGGTCGGGGCTGAACTGAAGAATCCGCCTGTTCCATATAGGAAAACTCTTCCGGTTTCAAGATAATCGGAGGGAATTGTGAAGAATGAGTTTATCTCGTCATTCAGAAGCGCATTCTCCGCACCCCTGATATCTTCAAACCTGATAAAGATCCCATCCGGTTGCAGGATCTCGGTCTCGTCCACGAAACCGATGTTTCGCGGGGACTCGGTGGCTATCTGCATAACGTAGCCTGAAGTGAAGATCACAGGCAGGAGGATTACGAGCGGCAGGATCAAAGTCAGTATGAAACCCTTCGTCTTAACAGTCGCCAGAAACTCGTGTTTTGCGACGACGAGTGTTTTACGCAACATTTGCCACCTCGATGAAGATCTCGTTTAACGACGGCGATTTCATCTCAAATCTTCTCAGTTTTACGGATTCCATCAGATTCTTAAGAACATCTTGCGGGTCAGTTCCTATTTCCAGACCCAGTTCGGCATATCTTCCATAATCTTCCACCCCTGTTACGCCGTCGACCGGTTTCAGGTCTCCCTCGTACTCCACAACCATGACCGGGGATTTCCTGTAACCGGCTTTTATCTGATCGAGTGTGCCGTAGAGCACCTTTTCGCCATGGTTGATCATCAGAATCCGGTCGCACATCCGCTCTGCCTGATCCATCTGGTGTGTGCTCAGTATGATAGTCTTTCCATCACGCTTCAAATCGAGCATGATGTCCTTCACAATCTTCGTATTGACCGGATCGAGTCCGGAGAAGGGTTCATCCAGAATCAGGAGGTCGGGGTCATGAATAAAAGCTGAAGCGAGCTGTATCTTCTGTTGCATCCCCTTACTAAGGTCACTCACCCGCCTTTTTTTGTACTCGATGAGCCCGACCCTCTCCAGCCAGAAATCGATCCGATCATCCGGTTTTTTGACGTTTTTGAGATTTGCAAAGTATTTCAGGCATTCAAAAACCGTTATTTTCTGGTAAAGACCCCTCTCCTCCGGAAGGTAACCAATCCGCTCCTTGAACCTCTCATCAAACACTTTTCCAAACATTTTCACAGACCCATGATCGGATTTGATGATGTCAAGGATTATCCGTATCATTGTGGTCTTTCCCGCTCCGTTCGGTCCGAGTAATCCGAATATCTCTCCGCTTTCGATGCGAAAACTGAGATCATCAAGAATTGTCTCTGTGCCGAAGCTCTTTGTCAGGTGTAGAACATCCAGAACCGGTTCATCCGTTTTTTCCACCTGCGCACCCGCGATTACCGCCGCTGCTGTTTGCCAGATCGTAAACATTCTCTTGTTGTTTGTGTTATCAGGCATTTTGTAATGCTCCTATGTCTTTATGTAAAGTATTAGCTACATTTAGTATATATAGCTTTCTACCAACCTCCGGATGACAATTCCACTTCAGGCCACAGCATACAAAAAACCATCTTTTCAAACGACATGTCGGAAATTATTTAAACAAACGATTTCAAATCACAACTATAGATGAACGAGAACTGGTGGAGATCCTAAAACCCATTTAACTTCTGGCGAGCTACCCCTTTCACAGGCATCATCCGCCCAAAATACTTAAACGAACTTCGGAGACTCATATCAACCGGGCAGATAGTTGTTGTGACCGGTGTCAGAAGAAGCGGCAAGACTACAATCCTCGTCCAGTTCATACACCGTCTGATCGAGGGCGCTTGCGTGAAATCGTCGCAGACGATGTATGTAAACCTTGAAGACCCGAGACTGCCGATACAGGACGGCGCAGGTCTTCTTGACGCTCTTGTTACCGCGCATCAGGCGTTTGTCGATTCGGCTGGCCTGCGTTACCTGATTCTTGATGAAGTCCAGCGAATTCCTGGGTGGGAACGCTGGGTCGGGATTCAGCAGGAGTTGCGCCCGGATCTCGCAATCATCGTATCCGGTTCATCGGCGGAACTGCTCTCAAAGGAACTGGCAACGCTGCTCACGGGACGGCATCTCGATCCGCAGGTCTTCTTCCTGGACTTTTCCGAATACCCCCTATTTCACGGAATCGATCCCGATGACGCGCTTGCAGATGCCGGGAGAATCAAAAGCCTTGCTTCGGAATACATTTCAGAGTCAACCTTTCCCACAGCCGTCCTGACACCAGATCCTGATCTATTTCATGAATTTTATACGCAAAAGTCTGGTGCGTATGGATGGCTGAATGGGGTGCGCCCCTTGTACCATCTCCCGCACCCGAGAGCCCGATTCCCACTCTAATCGTGAACCTAATCATGAACTTAATCGTGAACCCATCTCACTCAAGTACATAGTGAACACTCCTTCCTTTGCCCACCTGCTTTATCACTCCAAGTTCCAGCAGTTTGGACATCTCGTCCAGTGCCGCCCGGTTCGATATCTCAAATATCCCCCTCACATCCCTGTTTGTGATCTTTCCTTTTTCCATCATCCACTCTACAATCCTCATCTGCCTCTCAGTTAATGCGATCGGTCCCCGCTCCTTGAGAAATTTTACATCCTTGCTCAGACCGAGAACCCGGTCCCGCACTGCCTTGATGCTCACTGCCACGCCACCCGTAAAGTACTCCAGCCAGCCTGTCAAATCCAGTGTAGTCGGATCCACACGCCTCAGAGCCGCGTAATAACTCCGCCGATCATGGTCATAGTAATCATCCAGAGCAAAGAATCGTTTAAGATCAAATCCCTGTTTATAGAGCGTTAAGGTTGCCATCGTCCTTACTGTTCTGCCGTTTCCATCTATGAACGGATGAATCCTCGCAATCTCGTAATGTGTCACGCCCGCCGCTATAACCGGGTCGATCTTTTCAGCTTCTCCGGAGTTGAACCATTCGAGAAACTCACCAACCAACCCGGGAACCTTGTCTGTTGGGGGCGGCATGAAGACGACCTCGCCAGTGATCCTGTTGCCCACAAATACCTGACAATCCCGGAACGCGCCCACATCTTTGGGGTTCTCCAGCGTATCCTTTGTTACAACCTTGTGAACCTCTAAAAAATCATCTGCTGTAAAAGGGGCATTTTTTGCAAAATCCGGTATCTTTTCCAGAGCTTCAAGATAATTCAAGACCTCCTGCCTGTCTTTTCTTCTTACCATGACCTCCCTTCCGGCAGCCAGAGCACTGACCTCCTCAAAAGAGAGAGGATTGCCCTCAATAGCCGTTGACGCGTGTGCGCTTCTCAGCAAGGCATCCCTTCGTAGAGAGACCTCCCATTTGGGAATAAGGGGTGCATTCAGGATGATCGCTCGAGCATCTGCGGTAAAGGTGAGATTCCTCACGATCTTGTTGGTGTAGCTGAAATTTGGTTCAAACATCATCGATCGTCGCCACCTCTCTTTCATCCTGCTTTTGTTTCAAGGCTTCAAGTTGAGCCATACCGGGTTCGCCAAGCGCTTTGAGAAGGGGGTCCAACGTTGAACGATCACCAAATTCATCCTCATAAATCGATGCTACTAACTGTGCTAATTCCTCGTCAGCCCATGGTGCCTTCCAGTAAAACCCCGTGACCAGTGAAGCTCTTTTCTTTGCACGAACTCTGTAATCATCCTCGTCAAGTAAAAACTGTTTCTTAATAAAGCCAATCAGGCCGGGGTCGGGTTCCAGAAGTGGTTTTGACTTTCTGTCAATTAGCGGTAAATATGAGATTGCCCAGGAAGCTACATATTGAACATCAGGTGACGCGATCGCCGCCAGCATCTTTCTCCTGTTCTATTGCAGTTTCTCTAAAACCTGATAGAGAAATAAAGTAACCTGTTATTTGGACATTGGGGGTTTTGCTTTTCTCAACATCCAAAGCTCCGGCAAACTTATTGATTTCACTTCCACCAGTCTTGCCTTTAGTCGCTTTGCATTCTGCAATCGCACGTCTTCGTTCTGTTCGGTGGTCAACCTCGATATCTATCTCTCGCCCAGATTTATGAATATTCAGTCGAACCAGTCGGTTATATCCCAGAGCTAAAAACAGGTCCCCCATAAGCCTGTTAAAGAGATCACCCCGCTTATTGGGTTCTGTTTCTAATATCCTAATGGCAGAGATTGCCGGCATTGGTAAATCCTTCCTTCTATATCATTGTTTGTCTACCGTTAGTATCTGCCAAATTCATGATAACTCCTGTGCGCCATCGGGGTTTTGATGGCATCGTGCCGGTTCAAATCTCATGTTATCTGATAGGTGCTACTGAAGTTTAAACGCTTGTTCACCCCTGTGGCGAAGAAACACCAAAAATAACAAATGGCGGACTTCTCCGCCCGCCGCACAATCTCACCCCTCCACCCCTCGCATCATCTCCCTCACTGAGCAAGCCTGATTCCGGAAATCCGACTTGTCAACCGGGACAAACCGCCCATGCACCAGCATCTTCCATCTCGTAAACTATATGTAGAGCGACAGGGACATTAGAACAACGAGACGATACGATGACAGAAGTTTCAAGCGCCGATGTAGAAATGGTAACGATACCAAGACACATATACGAAAGCCTACTTGAGACATTGGAGACACTCTCTGACCGGGTGGAGATAGAGAGCATAAAAAAAGGGATCGAGGACATTCGCAATGATCGGTTTTTCTCAGAAGAAGAGTTTATGGGGATGTATCAGGAATTGCTTGCATGATGCTCTTTTTTCCCGGTGATGAAAATTATTCGATCTTATTTTTACAGAAGAATTCAAGAAGAATTTTGACAAACTGAAGGATAAGGAGACCCAGACGAGGATTCTAAAGAATGCGATCGAGCTGAAGTCGAAACCCACAATGGGTAGAACGCTAACAGGAATTGATGATGCGCACTTTGGTAGATTATATGGATTGAGAGTTGGAAAGTACCGGGAGATATACGCCATAAAATATGATACAAATGAAATATATCTCATAACGGTAGGTCCTAGGAAAAGCGTGTACCAGAGTCTCAATTAGTCTGGTATCACCCCCCCACCCCCCGCATCATCTCCCGCACCCTCATCCCGATCCCCGTGATCACCGCAACCACAAACAGACCGATCATCGAATAGACCGACAGATGCGGGGCGACCACATAGATCACCAGATACGCGAACAGGAATGCTGTTCCAAGCAAGACCGAGACCCCGATTGGGTCTCTTCTGACAGGCTCTCCCGGATACGCGCTCATGCGAGAATCAAGCGTCGCTTTCGCACTCTTTCCGGATGCAGTCGCCCCCTCTGAGATGCTTAGAACCCCGAGACAGAGTTTGTCTGTAATGATTCCGAGCGCTTCGATTGGATTCTTGCTGAACCAGACCGCGAAGTCCTTGACAGCCAGCGTTGCGTCAATCGTCCATTGTGTGCTACGTGCGAGCGGGTTGTTCACAACCCACATAAATATCACGCCGCCTTTGCGGTAGAACCAGTCGGTATCGAGACTGATTGTATTCTCAGGCTGTAGTTTCTTCTTGAGGACGAGGAAACCCGCATAAGTAAAGAGCAGTAACTGGAGCGATCCTATGACGTGCCCTGCTGCGTACGGCGCATAATCGGCAATCGCCGCAGGATATGGCAGTATGTTGTAGAGCAGACTCGGGTACACTCCGAGAAGGATGCACAGGAATGCTGCGATACCCATTCCGATTAGCATGTTTGTGGGCGGGTCCTTTGCCTTTATCCCGGAGTCTTTTCCGAAGAATGCGAAGTACGGCAGCTTCAGACCGACTGATAGAAATGTTCCGACCGCAGCAATCTCGAGCATCAGGAAGATTGGCGCATTGCCAGCCATCTCTGCGGCATGGATGATTACAGATTTGCTTGTGAAGCCGTTAAAGAGCGGCACTCCTGAAATCGAGAACGCTGCGATCATGTAGAAGATCATCGTGAGCGGCATGACCTTGTAGAGCCCGCCTAATTCTGTGAGCTTGCTTTTGCCGGTCATGTAGATGATTGCGCCTGCGCTCATGAAGAGGAGCCCTTTGTAGAGGATGTGACAGAATGCATGTGCTGCGGTTCCGTCAATTGCGGTCTGGCTGATGATACTGGTGCCAGTCACGCTTGCAGCACTTGCCGCAATCCCGATACCGCAGACCATGTAACCAACCTGACTCACAATGTGGTAGGCGAGAAGCCTTCTGATGTTGTTCTCAAGAATAGCGTAGACAACTCCATATATTGCCATTATTGCGCCGAGCCACATCAGGATTGCTAATCCGTCTATTGTGAATCCTGCAAACCCACGGGCAAGTACATAGACCGCTGTTTTTGTGGTGAACGCGGTCATGAAGACCGCACCAGTGATCGTTGCCTCAGGATACGCGTCAGGCAGCCATGCGTGGAGCGGCGGCACTGCCGCGTTGATGATGAATCCGAGGAGGATCAAGATTGTTGCTGGGGATGCGTAAGTGAACGCGTCGATTGTGAATGGAACAACTTTAGCCAGAGAGCCGTTAATGATCAGAGAGCCGTCAACAAGCCCACCTGGTTCCTGCATGTAGAGGATGATTCCGCCGAGGAGTAGGACGCCACCCCCGACATGCACCAGCAAGTATCGAAATCCCGCATCGACCGATGCCTTCGTGCGCCTGTACCAGATCAATGCGACTGATGCCCACGCCATGACCTCCCAGAAGATGAAGACCGTGATCAAGTCGCCTGCAAAGACGACGCCAAGAGCGCTTCCGATATAAAGGAACGCGGCAATATGTTCGCCTGCCTCCGTAACACGCAACGCATAAAACGTCATTGCGAGAGCCGCGATTGTGAAGACATACGCGAAGCACTTGCTTAAGAGATCGACCCTCCCAAAGACCAGTTCATACTCCATGAACGGGTGGAGCCAGTAGACACCCCCTTGCATAAAGTACACATCGAGGATGGCTGCAACCGCTATCAGTAGCAGGTATGCCTGCCGCAGCTTTCCTTTGAAGAGTGGGATTAAGAGTGCGCCGACGATGAATATCGCGGCTGGTGGCACGGTCATAATCTCACTTGTCATAGTAATCCTCCTCCTTCATGACAACGTTGTGCCCGTACGCCTTTGAACCGAGACCGAGCAGTGCGCATACGATGAACCCAAAGATCGCACTGAAGATCGGAATCTGCTCGAATGCGAAAGGAGCGTGTTCCTCATGTTCGCCGTGCTCGGCAGGTGCGGCATGCTCATCATGCTCGGCGTGCTCCGCGGGTGGCGCAAGATGAATCGCAAATCCGAGCAGACAACTGATGATAAGACTTGCGTAGAGCACGTAAACTAATTTTTTCACGGTTTTTTTGTTTTCCAACCATCTTTCTAAGAACCACATCGTTAGATCCCTCCGGTAACATTTGCAACCGCTATCTCTACGATATCCAGAAACATCCCCGGCGCATCGGGCCATATCCCGATCACAATCGAGATGATCGCGGTCAAGACAAGCGGCACAAGCATTGTAAGCGGTGCCTCCTTGTACACAAGTTTATGGTCCGGCTTCTTGAAAAACGCAACATATATGACCGGGAAGAAGTATGCGGCATTCAAGACCGCACTTACGAGCAGCACTGCTATGAGAATCATGCTGTGCAGCTCCGCGGCACCCAGGAGCAGGAACCACTTGGTCACATACCCCCCGACTGGTGGCATCCCGATCATGCCGAGGGCTCCGACTGTGAATGCAAGCATCGTGATCGGCATCTGTCTGGCGATTCCGTTCATCTCGCTGATATTCTCCTTCTTAGCAGTCACAATCAGAGCGCCAGCACACATGAAGAGCGTGATCTTCATGAACGCATGATATGGTATGTGCAGCATCCCGCCTGTGAGTCCATGCGGTGTTATGAGCACTGCTCCAAGCACGATATAGGATAACTGGCTCACCGTCGAGTACGCAAGCCGTTTCTTGAGGTTGTCCTGCATCAGTGCGTAGATCGAGGCGAGAATGATTGTGATCGATACGAAATACGCCATGTAGAGCCAAATACCACTGCTTTGCATCAGATCGACCCCGTAGACGTAGAGGATGACCCGTACCGCTGTGAAGACGCCTGCTTTCACAACTGCCACTGCGTGGAGAAGTGCGCTCACCGGAGTCGGTGCGACCATCGCCGCTGGCAGCCACGCGTGAAGTGGCATGAACGCGGCTTTGGCGCATCCGATCATGAACGTTATGAAGAGGATTATGAGTGTTGTCTGTGGTATCGTCTCCATTCCTGCGATGCCAGCAAATGAGAACTCTGTTGTGCCGGTGTGGTGATAGACCACCAGAATCGAGAACAGTAGTGAGACTCCTGCGATCATCAGATACGTCAGGTACTTCCTGCCCGAACTGATCGCCTCTGGTGTCTCGTTGTGCGCAACGAGTGGGTATGTCGAGATCGTCAGGAGTTCGTAGAACAAGAAGAGCGTGATCAGGTTTGCTGAGAACGCAATTCCAACGGCTGAAGAGAGTGCTATTGCGAAGCAGAAGAAGTATCTGGTCTGCGCATGTTCATTTAGCGACCGCATGTATCCGATGGAGTAGGACGAGACGAATATCCACAAGAACGAGGATGTGATCGCGAATAGTATCCCGAATGCGTCAACCTTAAACGCGATTGGAAGATTCGGGAGCATCTCAACAACCGTGCAAGTGACCACACTCCCTTTGAGTATCAGCGGTAGCATCGAGATCACGAGCCCGAACTTGATTACTGCTGCGACAAATGTCCAGCCTTCCCTGATATTCG